>JADDPA010000165.1 GCA_016782125.1 Thermobaculum sp. | reverse complement strand
GGGTATGAGGATCAGGTAGCTGATCATAAAGTAACCTCCATGCGGGGGCGGTAGACACCGGTCCGGCGGACCGCAGCAGTGATGGTGGGGCGCGTGGAGATAGGCATCACGTCGCTTCTTTCCAGCCGGTGTAATCGCACCAGCGCCGGTCAGTATAGCACCAGTGCGTCGTGCCGGATTAGGCGTACAGCAGGTATGGCCGCCGCCGTTCCTCGAACGCCGCGACCTGGTCTCGCCAGCCCGCGACCACGGCGCCCGGGTCTGCGCCTCCCTCCAGCGCGCGTCGGGGCGCGTCGGAGCCGATGAGCAGGTCGAGGAAATGCCGTCCGCGCCCGCCCACATGCCACGCGAATGATTCGGGTGCGAGGGAACAGATGGCGTGCAGCACGTGAATGCCCAGCTCGGTGGGACGCAGCGCATCGCGGTCCGTGATGTGTAGCTGCACGCCGCCGCACAACTCGCCCGCGTGTTTGGAGAACGTCGGCGTGAACCAGGCCGGTCGCGGCAGCACACCCGGCAACTGCCGCGACTCCAGCCGGGCCGCGAGGTCGTACGGATCGATCCAGGGCGCGCCGAGCAGCTCGAACGGGCGGGTGGTGCCCCGGCCCTCGGAAATGTTCGTACCCTCGATCAAGCACGTGCCCGGGTACAGCGTTACGGCGTCGAGCGTCGGCAGGTTGGGCGTGGGCTGGACCCATGGGAGGCCGGTCTCGTCGTACCACGAGGCCCGCGACCACCCTTCTATGGGCACCACAACAGGCTCCGGCCATCCACGCTCCGAGGCGGCGAGACGCGCGAGCTCGCCGAGGGTCAGCCCGTGGCGGACGGGAATGGGGTACGCGCCGACAAAGGAGGCGAACTCCGGCTCAAGCGGCGGCCCCTCGACTTGCTCGCCGCCCAGCGGGTTGGGCCGGTCGAGCACGGCGAACAGCAGCCCTTCCGAGGCGGCCGATTCCTGTGCGGCGAGCATCGTGGAGGCGTACGTAGCGTAGCGGACACCGATATCCTGAAGGTCGAAGACCAGCGCGTCGAGTCCCGCGAGCATCTCCGACGTGGGGGCGTGCGTCTGGCCGTACAGGCTGTGCACGGGAAGACCGGTGCGGGCATCCACGGTCGTGCTGACCGTTTCACCGGCCTGAGCATCGCCGCGCACGCCGTGTTCCGGACCAAAGAGCGCGCGCAGGTCCAGTCGGTCCGATGCGTGTAGCAGGTCGATGTTCGAATGCAGCCGGCTGTCCACCCCGGTCTGGTTCGTGATGAGCCCGACGCGCAGCCCATCAAGCTGTGGATGACCTTGTTCGAGCAGTGTGTGTAGTCCGGTAATCATCGGCCGCATTGTACCGCAGTCATCGGGTCAGGGCTGGTTCTACGTCCCGCCACACCGTGTACCAAAAAGGTCGAGATCGCCGCCTGTGTTACCATTGTCGGGGCAGGAGAAGGGAGGTTCAGGTGCGATACCGCGTGCGAGGCGGACTGCTGGTTGATGCATCCGGCGAGCGGCCGGGAGCGGATCTCGGTGTCGCAAACGGGCGAATCGTCGACTCCGTCGATACGGACCTCGTTATCGATGTTGATGGTGCGATCATCACCCCCGGTTTTCTCGACGTCCACACCCACGGTGGGGGAGGCTACAACCTGCACACCACGGATCCGGACGAGATCCGCGCGTATGCTCGCTGGGCACCGTCATCGGGCACGACCTCTTTTTTGGCGGGCGTGGTCGGTGTTCCGGGCGCAATGCCGGAAGGGCAGCTCCGCGCCGCAGTCGACGCGACCGAGAACCCGGGTCCCGGTGCTGAGCCGTTGGGCATCCATATGGAAGGGCCATACATCAACGTGGAGCGGCGTGGCGCCCACGACCCCTCGTGGCTGCGGATGCCGGACGAGGCGGAGACTGCGCGGATCCTGGATTTGGTCCGTGGACATCTCCGGCTCGTGACGATAGCACCGGAACTGGCGGGCGCGGAGCGGATGATTCGGACGCTGGTAGACACGGGCGTCACCGTGAGCATCGGGCACACGGACGCGACGTACGAGCAGGCTCGTGATGCCCTCTCCCTCGGTATCACGCACGCCACCCACTGCTTCAACGCGATGCGGCCGCTGCTGCACCGTGCGCCGGGGCCGTTGGGCGCGGTGATCGAGGCCGAGGCTGTGCGCGGGGAGCTCATCGGCGATGGGGTGCATGTCCACCCCGCGGCGATGCGAGCGCTGATCGGTGCCCTCGGGCCGGAGCGAGTCGTCGTGGTCACCGATGCCCTCACCGCCGCTGGCTTGCCATCCGGTGCGGTCTTGGAGTTCGCGGGCCAGCAGGCGACCGTCGAGGGCGGTGTCGCGCGGCTCGCCGACGGCACCATCACGGGCAGCGTACTTACCATGGCGCAGGCACTGTGCAACCTCGTTACTCTGGCGGCGGTGCCCCTGCCCGAGGCGGTCGGGATGCTGAGCCGGAACCCGGCGCGCGCAGCGGGAGTAGATGGGCGCAAAGGCATGCTTGCACCGGGCCACGACGCCGACCTGCTGGTCTTTGACGATGACCTCAACCTGCAGGCCGCGATCTGCAAGGGCACCGTGGCGTGGGCTACGGACTCATGGCGCGACCGGCTCGGGCGCCTCGGCGGTGATCGGCCATGAGGACGGAGTACGACGCGATCGTCGTGGGGCTTGGTGCGATGGGCAGCGCAGCTGTGTACCAGCTCGCGGCGCGCGGCCTCCGCGTGCTGGGTCTCGAAGCCCACGCTCAGGGACACGTGCTTGGTTCCTCGCATGGCGAGTCGCGCATCATCCGGATGGCGTACATGGAGCATCCGGACTACGTGCCGCTGCTCCGGCGGGCGTATGAGCTGTGGCGGGAAGTGGAGTCTCAGGCGGACACGGAGCTGCTGCGGCAGACCGGTGGGCTGTTCGTGGGGCCGCTGGAGGGGCATGTCGTGGGCGGCTCGTTGCGGAGCGCCCGCCTGCACGAACTGCCCCATGAGCTGCTCGACGGGGCGGAGGTCCATCGCCGCTACCCTGCGTTGCACCCGGGTCCAGATGACGTTGCGCTCTTCGAGGCGACGGCTGGCGTCCTCTTCCCCGAGCGCTGCATTCAGACCCACCTTCGACTCGCGACGGAGCACGGCGCGGTGATCCGCCATAACGAGCCGGTGCGGAGCTGGGAGGCGATGTCTGAAGGGGTCGCCGTGGCGACCGATGTGGCCAGGTACGTGGCGGGTCGTGTCGTCTTCACGGCGGGTGCGTGGACGGGGAAGCTGCTGGCGGACCTCCGTCTGCCCCTAAAGCCGGAGCGCCAGACCGTTTGGTGGTTGCACCCGAAGGAGCGCCCCGAGCTTTTCGACCCGGCGCGCTTCCCGATCTACATCTGGGAGACATCCGCAGACCACTCATTCTACGGCTTCCCGCACATGGAGTGGCCGGGCGTGAAGGTCGGACGCCACCACTCCGGCGAGTACGTGGACCCCGACACGGTCTCCCGCGAGGTGGTGGCCACGGATGAGGTGGCGGTGCGTGAGTTCGTTCGGCGGCACATTCCCGCACTCGACGGCGACGTGGCATCCGGCGTCGTGTGCCTGTACACGAACACCCCCGACGAGCACTTCCTCGCGGATCGCCACCCGGAGCACCCTGGTGTTGTGTACGCGAGCCCGTGCTCGGGACACGGCTTCAAGTTCGCGAGCGTGATCGGGGAGGTGCTCGCGGACCTGGTGACCACGGGCCAGGCAAACCCCGCCGCGAACTTCCTGCGTGCTGAGCGCCTTGTCGGCACATCGGGATAGCGGGGAAGTACGCCCGCCATTGACCGCGCAGACATTCGCTAATCCTGTGGACAACCGGTTGACGGGGGCACGGTATACTGCGTACCTGTTGCGCCCAGCGCTAAGGATCGGGCAGGATGCAGGCTTGACGCTTCGTATTGTCGTATCAGGATCGAGGGAGGCGAGAGTGGACAATCGGAACGATGGACCCGAAGGCGAGGATGCGGTACGCGAGGCCGCCCAGGCTGAGGCGCACCAGATGTCCCACTCCAGGGCTGCCGCCCCGGAACGAGTAGCCGTCTCGGACCCACCTCCCGACCCAAATTATCCCCGCTATAGAGTGGAGCCGGGGCACTGGCTGAAACTTGGAGATGTCCACGCGGACGAGTCGGAGCACTACACACGGAAGAAGGATGTCGCGGACGAGCTGGATCTCCAGCGGGAGCGCATTCGGGATCTGCAGGCGCGCCTGTACGGGGAGCGACGGCAGAGCCTGCTGATCGTGTTGCAGGCCATGGACACGGGTGGGAAGGACGGCACGATCCGCGGCGTGTTTCAGGGGGTGAACCCACAGGGGTGCCAGGTTTGGTCCTTCAAGGCGCCGGGGCCGGAGGAGCTAGAGCACGACTTCCTGTGGCGCTATCACCTCAAGGCACCGCCCCGCGGGATGATCACGATCTTCAACCGGTCACATTACGAGGATGTACTGGTGGTGCGCGTGAAGCACCTGGTGCCGGAGGACGTTTGGCGTCCCCGCTATGACCTCATCAATGAGTTCGAGGAGATGCTTGCTCGCAGCAACACGACGGTGATCAAGTTCTACCTGCACATCTCGAAGGCGGAGCAGAAGCACCGATTGGAGAGCAGGCTCAAGGATCCGAACAAACACTGGAAGTTCTCGAGCGGCGACCTCAAGGAGCGGGCGTACTGGGACGAGTATATGGCCGCGTTCGAGGATGCGCTCAACCACTGCTCCACAGGAAACGCGCCCTGGTATGTTGTGCCGGCGAACAAGAAGTGGTACCGCAACCTCGTCGTCGCGCGGACTATCGCCGACACGCTGGAGGCGATGGCGCCCCAGTTCCCGCCCGGAGAGAAGGGGCTGGACAAGATCGTCGTGCCGGATTAAGCGATCGGGGCTCAACTGTCCGTCTCGCGGGTCGGGCGTGGTTCTGGCCCGGCCGTTGGAGGAACAATATGCCGCTGGCTGGGGAGGGGTTGAGGTTTTTCCGGACCGGTGATCAGGAGAGGATTCGCTCCGGCCAGTACGAGAAGGAGGGGGCATCGGCTATCCTGCGCAACCAGGCGGGTGCGGTACTCCTGCAGCTCCGAGACAACATCCCGACGATACGGTATCCCGACCACTGGAGCCTGCCGGGTGGCCTGCTGGAGCCGGGCGAGACCCCAAAGGAGGCGCTGCGGCGGGAGTTGCTGGAGGAGTTGACCTGGGGAGCCGTCGACCTGCAGCCATACGGGATGATCCTGGATGACTACGGCAATCTCATCAACTACTTTACCGCCCGACTGGACGCCAAGCTTGAGACGTTGACACTGAGAGAGGGCAGGGCAATCCGATTTTTCGGTGCGCTCGACCTCGACGGCGTGCAGATCCCGCCGCACGCACGTGCGGTTCTCGGGGCGGTATTTGCTGATTCCGAAACCGGCTGAGTGCTGCTGCCTACGTCGTCCGCGTAACCTTGTTGAGGCCGCGTGGGGTGTCGGGGTCGTAGTCGCGGGCGAGGGCGAGGTGCAGCGCGAGGAGTTGACCGGGCACGATCGCGGTGATGGGGCTTAACCACTCCGGCACGCTCGCCGAGAGCGGCAGGCACGTGCGCGCTAGCGAGCCCGCCTGCTGCGAATCGGAGACGACGAGTAGTTCCGCGCCGAGCGCATCTACCTCGTGCGCGAGAGCGAGCATATCGTCGAAAGATCGGCCCTTCGGCATGATGAGCACGACGGGCATCCCCGGCTCGATGGTGGCGATCGGTCCGTGCCGGAAGTCCGCCGAGGAGTACGCGCCGGCACCCACGTAGGTCAGCTCCTTGAGCTTGAGCGCGAGCTCAAAGGCGGTCGCGTAGTTGTAGCCGCGACCAATCACGACGCACTGCTCCATGTAGCGGTAGCGTTCCGCTTGCCGTGGCAGTTCGGGCACGCCGGCGAGGGTCCGCGCCAGAGCGTCCGGTATTGTCTGCAACTCCGCGAGGCGATCGGCCCCGCCGTTCCATGTGGCCGCGAGCAGCGCCATCACCGTGAGTTGAGCGGTGTACGTCTTCGTGGCTGCCACGCTGCGCTCCGGCCCCGCATGCAGCTCGATGACGTGGTCGGCCATCTGCGCCAGGGGGGATGCGCCGTCATTCGTTATGGCGAGCGTCGGGCGATTCTGCCGCTTGCCATCCGCGAGCACGGCGACGATATCCGGCGACTGCCCCGACTGGGAGATCCCAACCACGAGCGCGCCGTCGAGTCTCGGGGGCGTTTCGTAGAGGGTGTGCAGCGAAGGAGTTGCCAGCGCTACTGGATACCTCGCGAGCGCAGCCCACGCGTACTTCGCGTACGTCGCCGCGTAATCGGAGGTGCCGCGTGCGGCGATGAGGACGTGCGTGAAGGCAGGGAGGTCCGCAACGATTCGCCTCGCGCGCTCCGATTCCCGCTCCAGCAGCCGCGCGACGACCTGGGGCTGCTCGTGAATCTCCTGTTCCAGCAACGAGCTCATACCTGCTCCTGTACCGGGCGGGTGGCGAACCGCATGTATCTCGGGATCCGAATCGTGTACCGTGCCGGTTCCTCCCTCGACAGAGCGTATTCTAACAGGTCCGGGCAGTGCGGGCGCTCACGTCGGCCTGTGCCGGCGTGCAGTGTCCAATGTCACGGCAACTGCCTTGTATTCCGCGCCCGTTCACCCTACTCCCGTGTGCTAGACTGGCGCTTGATGAGCGTGAGAGAGAGCACCCGAGACCGGCTGAGCGAGGATGTGCGGCTCCTGGGCAACGTCGTCGGCGACGTCCTGCGAGAGCAGGCGGGCGACGATCTTTTCCAGACGGTCGAGGACCTGCGCACGTGCTGCATCGCCTTGCGTAACAACTGGTCGGACGAGGCGTATCGCGAGTTGATGGAGCGCACCTCATCCCTCTCGCCTGCGACCGCCTTCTCCGTGATTCGAGCGTTTAACCTGTTCTTCCAGGTGGTCAACATCGCCGAAGAAAACCACCGCCTGCGTGTCATACGTCAGCGCGATCTGGAGGATGGTTCCGTCCGCCCGGGCTCTGCGCACGAGGCGGTGATAGGGCTCGCGCGGGAGGGCGTCTCCGCCGAGCAGGTGCGCGACTTACTGGCGGGCATCTCGGTCGAGTTCGTCTTCACCGCGCACCCGACGGAGTCCCGGCGCCGCACCACCTTGACGCACCTGGGCCGGATATCTCGACTCGTCGCCTCGCTCGATGATGCGTTCATGACCACTGCCGGACGCGCGGAGGTCGTGGAACGGCTCCGCGAAGTCGCGACTGCCCTGTGGCAGAGCGATGACGTGCGGCTGACGCGCCCCACCCCGCTCGACGAGGTGTACAACAATCTGTACTTCTTCCAACAGAGCCTCTTCGAGACTGTCCCACGCGTGTACCGGGAGATGGGCACGGCGCTCCGTGCGGCGTATCCGGAGCACGAGTGGCAGGTGCCCAGCTTTCTGCGTTTCGGGACGTGGATGGGCGGTGACCGGGATGGCAATCCGAATGTGACGCCGGAGATCACCGTCCGCACGGCGCGGCTGCAAAAGGGCGTGGCACTCCGGCACTATATCGCCCAGCTCGACACGGTTCGGCGCACGCTCTCGATGAGCGAGCGGCTGGTGGGAATGAGCGAGGAGTTCTGGGAGTCACTTCGCGCGGACGAGCGGGCGCTGCCGGATGCCGCGGCCGCGTTGCTCAGTCGTAATCGCAATGAGCCGTACCGGCGCAAGGTTGGGCTGATGATCCAGAAGCTCCGAAACAGCCTCGCCGCGATGGAGCGCATGCAGCCACCACAGCCGGGTGTTGCCTATGTCGGTGTCCACGAGCTGCAGCAAGACGTGGAGATCGTCGCCGAAAGTCTCCGGAGCCACAAGGGCGGCAGGTTGGCGAGGGGAAGCATCGCGGATCTCCAGCGCAGCATCACCGTCTTCGGCTTCCACCTCGCGAAGATAGACGTGCGCCAGCACAGCGACCGGCATCGGGCGGCCGTGGCGGAGGTCTTCGCCACAGCGGGGGTGTGTCCGGCGTATGCCGAACTCTCGGAGACGGAGCGGCTTGCGCTGCTGCGGCGCGAGATCAGCAACCCAAGGCCGGTGATCAGCATCATGCACGCCTATTCCCCGGAAACCGCGGAAACGCTTGCCGTGTTCGACGCTATTCGCACCGTGCACGCGGAGATTGGCGTCGAGGCGCTGGACACCTACCTGATCAGCTTTACCCGCTCCGCCGCCAACGTGCTGGAGGTGCTGTTCCTGGCCAAGGAGTCGGGCCTGCTCTCACCCCGCGACGGCTGGAGCCGCCTGCAGGTGACGCCGCTTTTCGAGAGCATCGACGACCTGCGGGCGTCTGGTGCGATCGTTGGCGAGCTGCTCGACGATCCTGTTTACAGGCCAAATGTGCGAGCGCACGACGAGCACCAGGAAGTCATGATCGGGTACTCGGACTCGAACAAGGACGGCGGCTTCTTCACGAGCAACTGGGAGCTCTACCAGGCACAGCGTGACCTTGCCCGCGCCTGTCAGACCCGAGGCGTGACCCTGCGACTTTTTCACGGGCGGGGTGGCGCGATCGGCAGGGGCGGCGGTCCGACAAACCAGGCCATTCTCGGTCAGCCGCGCGGGACCGTGCATGGCGGTATGAAGCTGACGGAGCAGGGTGAGGTGATCTTCACGCGCTATGGCAACCCGGCCGTCGCGCAACGCTATCTGGATCAGGTGTCGAACGCCCTGCTGCGGGCGACGCTGAACCCCACTGAGCTTGCGGACCGCGGGCATGTCGAGGCGGAGTGGGAGCAAGCCGCGCACGATCTGAGCGAGACCGCGCTGCGCACGTACCGGAGCCTGGTGTACGAGACACCGGAGTTCTCGCGCTACTTCCGGGAGGCGACGCCGGTCTCGGAGATTCGGGAGTTGCCCATCGCGTCGCGGCCCGCGTCGCGCCAAGCCGGGTTGGAGATCGAGACCTTGCGCGCTATCCCGTGGGTGTTCTCGTGGATGCAGAGCAGGCACACACTGCCGGGGTGGTACGGATTGGGCAGCGCTCTGGAGACATACGCCGAGGGTGACGCGGACAAACTCGCCCGACTGCGCCAAATGTACGAGCAGTGGCCGTTTTTCCGCAGCACGCTCGACAACGCGCAGATGATCCTCTCAAAGGCGGATATCCACGTCGCGGGGATCTACGCGGGTCTCGTTACCGATCCGGCAGTCACGGAAGCAATCTGGCCACGTCTACGCGAGGAGCACGAACGAACGTGCGAATGGGTTGTCAGGGTGACCGGTCTGGATCAGTTACTGGATAACACGCCGGTATTGCAGCGGTCCATCCGCCTGCGCAACCCATACGTCGATCCGCTGAGCTACATTCAGGTCGCACTGCTCCGACGGCTCCGCGCCGTGCCCGCCGGCGACGGGCACGACGCGGAGCGGCAAGCGCTGCTGCACACCGTGTTCCTCTCGATAAACGGCATCGCCGCCGGCCTGCAGAACACGGGATAGCGCTCTCGAGTTTGTGCCCGCGCCGGGTGCGGTCAGCGCGCCGGCACCGCCGTCGACTCGAAAGCCGCAACCGTCTCGGCGTTCGGCAGGGCGCCAAGCTCGAGGTGATACGTCAGGTCTTCGCCCGGTTCGAGGTAGCGCAGGCGTCCCTCTTCGCGCAGCACTCGACGCGGAGTCTCCCACTGGTTGGCGGGCTCCAGCGCGCACACATAGTCACCCGCGCCCATCATCTTCCACTGCGCCAGACAAGGCAGCGAATCGGCGCGATAGCGGAGCGATCCACCAAAGGCGAGATGGCGATTCACGATCGCGGCGTGCACATACCCGTGGACATCAACCCGAGGCTTGTGAAAGAACACCTGCTCCGCGTAACCGGCGTCGGGCGGCTCGAAGCGGGAGAAGCGTGCGAAGCCGGCTTCTGCTGCCGCATCGCGCGGACGCGAGCTTTCGAGCGAGGCTAGAAGCTCCGATTCCGGGCTAACCACCGGGAAGCCGAAGTTCAGGTGGTAGAGGATCATGTGCGGCGTGGGTCGGTAGCCGTCGTTGCGCACCCGGTCCTCGACCGTGAACGAGTCCGCCCCCAGGGTGGTGGAGATCTTCCTGGTGAGTAGCAGGTTCTCACCGAAGAGCATGGACTGCCGAACCTGCCCCTCGATCTCCAGAACGTACTCGTCGCCACGCCACTCCTCCACCACGGCGATCTTCTCGCCGTACTGGTGCGAGATACGCCCATGCAAGCCGAGGTCGTCCCCGTCGTCGTTCTCCGGCTGCCCGAAGAAGGTGAGGCCGCACGTTGTCAGCAGTCCGCCGCCGAAGGTGCGCCCCCATCCAGCGCCGTTGGGCTCGTACAGCTCAGGACCGCCGAGCGCGGGATGCGTCCAGGCGAGCGGCCGCCCGGAGTGTTCCGCCGCGCCGATGTCCAGAGCGCGGTCGAGCAGTACCTGAAAGCGAAGTCCACTGCCCGTGTACACGTCCGCGACGCGCATCCCCCGTGCCCGTCCGTCGGAGAACTCGGAAAGTCGGATCCCGGCCACCTGGGACATCTGGCCGGTCATCCGTCGCAGGTCCTCCGGTGAGTGCTCCGCGCCGAAAAGTCTTGGCATTACACGTTCCTCCTAGCGGTTGGGTGCCATTGCCGCGCTAGGTTCCGATCCGTCCCTCGCGCTCGACGAACTCGAAGCCCGGCGTGGGGCTGTAGGCGGTCCAGCCGCCGTCCACGACGAGCGTCTGGCCGGTGATCCACGAGGCGGCGTCGGAGGCCAGAAAGAGCGCGGCGCCGAGTACATCCTGGGGCTGACCCGCACGGCGCAGTGGTATGACCCTGGCCCACTTCGTCTCGTAGTCCGGGTCGTCGTTCAGATTCCGCTCATTCGTGATCGCCCCCGGCGCGATCGCGTTGATCGTGATGTTGTGTGGTGAGAGCTCGAGCACGAGGTTGCGCACCATCATCTCCACGCCGCCCTTCGTCATCGCGTAGGCGGAGAGGTACTGGACTGCCTGGTGGCCGGTAACGGACGACGTGACGATGATCCGCCCGCCATTGCCCTGCTGCGCCATCTGCCGCGCGGCCGCTTGGGCGGTAAAGTATGTTCCTTTGAGGTTCGTGCCCACCACCGCGTCAAATGCGTCTTCGGAGTACTCCAGGAACGGTCCCCAGCTGGTGATGCCGGCGTGGCAGTACGCGATGTCCAGCCGGCCGAACTCCCGCACGGTGGAGGCGACAAGCTCTCGACAACCCGCCACCGTCGAGACATCTGCGGCGACTGCGACTCCCCGGCCACCCGCGGCGCGCATCTGTGCCACCGCGGCCTCCGCACCGTCCTTGTCTGTGTGGTAGTTCGCGGCCACAGCGGCACCGGCCTCCGCCAGCCCGAGCGCGAGAGCACGCCCGATGCCCTTGCTCGCGCCGGTGACGAGAGCGACCTTGCCCGAGAGGTCAACCATCACGCTGCATCGGATGTGGCGAGGGCGTTCTGTTGAACGCCCCTACCGAGACCTTGCACCCTACTTCGCGAAGGCCGCATCGAAGGCGACACTCGATGGAGAGAAGTCCGTGCGGCGGACGAACTGCACGGCATCGCGCGCACCCCATTCCCGGTCCATCCCCGAGTCCTCCCACTCGATGGAAAGCGGGCCTTCGTAGCCGATCCGGTTGAGCGCGCGGATGCAGTCTTCCAGATTCACATCGCCGTGGCCGGGAGAGACGAAGTCCCAACCACGCTCCGGGGAACCGAAGTCCAGGTGTGAGCCCAGGATGCTCCGGCGGCCGTTGAGCCTCCGCCGGCTATCCTTCACGTGGAAGTGATAGATCCGGTCCGCGAACTCCTCGATGAAGGCGACGGAATCGAGGAACTGGTGCGCGAAGTGACTGGGGTCGAAGTTGATGCCGAAGCCCTCTCGGTTGCCGATCGCGTCCAGCGCTTTGCGCGTCGTGACGAAGTCATACGCGATTTCGGTCGGGTGAACTTCGAGGCCAAACTTCACGCCCTCTTGATCGAACACGTCGATGATGGGGTTCCAGCGATTCGCGAAGTCCTGATACCCCGCCTCGATCTGCTCAAAGTCGTTCGGCGGGAACGAGTAGAGCATGTACCAGATGCTGGAACCGGAGAAGCCGTTAACCTGCGTGACGCCAAACATCGCCGCCGCGCGGGCAGTATCCATCATCTCCTGCGCGGCGCGCTGACGCACCCCTTCGGGCTCGCCGTCGCCCCACACGTGCGCGGGCACGGTCGCCTGGTGGCGGCTGTCGATGGGATCACACACCGACTGGCCGACAAGGTGGTTCGAGATAGCGAAACACTGCAACTCGTTCTGGTCCAGAATATTTCGCCTGCTCTGAACGTAATCAGGCTCCGCCAAGGCGCGGCTTACCTCAAAGTGGTCCCCCCAGCAGGCGAGCTCCAGGCCATCAAAGCCAAGCTCCTTTGCTTTTGGCGCGAGCTCTGCGAGCGGCAGGTCAGCCCACTGGCCGGTGAAAAGGGTCACGGGTCGTGGCATCGTATCTCTCCTTCGTCTCAGCGTTCGGTTTTTCGTGTGCAGCCGTCATACACGACCGCCGCAGCCGGGCGACTTCGGACGGCTGCACGCTGCCCGCCATATCATCACGAGTTGTGCCGCGCGTGTCACATCGTTGGCGGGGTATGGAGCTCGACCAGGTGCCCATCGGGGTCGTGGCAGTAGAGCTGCACTGCGCCATCGCCACGTGGTCGGGGGCCGAGGACGACGGGCACGTCGTGGTCGGCGAGCGTCTGCGTCGTCTGGTCCAGGTCCTCGACGGAGAATGCGAGGTGCCTGGCTCGTCCGAGGTCGTGCTCCTCGTCCGGGCAGGCCTCTTTGTCTCCAGGTTCCTGAGCGGCATCCGGCTGGTGGATGAGGTGGACCTCCGCGCTCCCTTTGCGGAACCACGTGACGGCGTGCGTGAACGTGGACGGACGGGGCACTTCGTCCATCCCGAGCACGCCGCCGTAGAAGCGTTTCGACGCGTCGACATCGCCGATGATGAGGGTGACGTGGCTGAGGTCCGTGATCTGGATCATGCTGTTCGCCTCCAGGCAGTGGGTGTTAGAAAATAGCGCGTCCGGTGGTCCGATCGAAGACGTGCGCCTTGAGCTCATTGAACGCGAGCGTGACGGTTTCGCCCACGGGGAGGCGGAACGCCGCGGCCGTTTGCACGCGGAACATCTTCTCGGACACCACGACATCGTAGAGAGTCACGTCACCATGCTGCTCGCGCGCGAGTATCCGGCTGGGCAGGCCCGTGGAATCCGGCTCGGGCAGGATGGTGATATCTTCGGGGCGGATGCCGAACACCAGTCGGTCGCAGTTCGGACTTGCGGCGATTCGATGGTGCTGCGGAGGCGGCAGCGAATAGACATGCCGGCCCAGCCGGTCGTGCAGCGCGGCTTGGCCGGCGTCGGCGAGGGAGCAGTCCAGCAGATTCATCGGGGGGCGTCCGACGAAACCCGCGATGAACACGGTAGCTGGTCGGTTGTAGATCTCCAGCGGGCTACCCACCTGCTGCAACTCCCCGCCGTTCATCACGGCGATGCGCTGCGACATCGAGAGCGCTTCCGTCTGGTCGTGGGTGACGTACACCATCGTCGTGCCCAGCGTCCGTTGCAGGCGCTTGATCTCGACGCGAGTGGCGCTGCGCAAGCGGGGGTCGAGGTTGGTCAGCGGCTCGTCGAGCAGGAAGACCTGCGGCTCACGCACGATCGCGCGGCCGAGCGCGACGCGCTGCTGCTCCCCGCCCGAGAGCGCCCTCGGCTTTCGGTCCAGCAGGTGCGCGATGTTTAGGAGCCCCGCCGCTCGGCGGACGCGCTCGTCCACCTCCCCACGGGCCACCTTCCGCGTCTTGAGCGGGAACGCCATGTTGTCATACACGGTCAGATGTGGGTAGAGCGCGTAGAACTGGAAGACCATCGCGACGTCGCGCTCCCCGGGCGCCAGACTATTCACGAGCCGACGCCCGATGCGGATGTCGCCCGCGGATTGGCGTTCGAGGCCCGCGATGCAGCGGAGCGTCGTCGTCTTCCCGCACCCGGAAGGGCCGAGGAGGGTTAGGAACTCCCCGTCCGCTATGGCAAGGTTCAGGTCACGGATCGCGAGCGTATCGTCGAACCGCTTCTCCAGATGCTCGATACGTACTTCGGCCATCGTCTTTCCATTCTGCCTGGCCTCGTACCCTATCACGGCCAGCATGTGCCGTCAAGGGCGTGCCGGGACCGACGCCTGGAGGGTGCGCCCTGCCACGCGGCTTCACGCCGCGTTCGAGAGCAGACGGCTGACCGTTTCGCGCACCGTCATGATGTCGAAAGGCTTGCGGATTAGTTCCTCCGCGCCACATTCGGATGCGTCCAGCCGGTGCATCGCGCTCATCAGGATCACCGGGATATGCACTAGTTCGGAGTCGGCCTTTATCTGTCTGCACAGGTCCTGACCATTGAGGCGGGGCATCATCACGTCGCTCAAGATCACGTGCGGCCGCTCACGGCGGACAAGCTCCAGCGCCTCCTCCCCGTCGTAGGCGCAGAGCAGCTCGGATTGACCATCATCGAGTACCATCAGGAGCAGCTCGACTAGCTGGGCCTCATCATCGACGATAAGAATCTTCTTCAACTCACCGCCTGCATGTCTCACTTAGGTGGACCCGAGCGGTGGATGCGTCAGTCACCCCTGCGAGCCCCCCTGGACGGCACCGATTTCTACCCCTCGACTCCCGAAGCCGAGGCTGTGAATCCTGCTGTCGTGGCCACTGTAGCGCATCTTGAGCACGGAGATGGTCTTACTCAACGTGCCAGAGAGTTGGATGGGACGCACGGCGAGGATGTTGTCCATCGGCATCCAGTACGACTCCCGGCCGGTCGCGGCCTCCGCCTCCACACCCGTCAGTTGGCCCGTGACCCTGATCACCAGCGCCGCGACCCTCCTCTGCCGCAGTTGGCGGACTAGCGCAGCCAGTACATCCGTGAAGCGCCCCTCACGCGCCGCGTCGCGCTCCAGGAGGTTTATAGTATCCACTACCAGACGACCGACGCCCCGAGCCTCAACGTCCGCCAGGACATCATAAATCACCTTGTCGACATCGGCCTCCGCCGAGGGCACATACATCACCATGAGCGCCCCGGACTCCACGGCCTGCCGCAGGTCCATCCCGGCCATGTCCGCCTTGTACAGCAGCTCCTCCTGTGTCTCGTGGAAGGTCACATACGTGCACACCTGCCCCTGCGAGACACCCTCCGCCACGAACTGGAGCCCCATCGTGGTCTTGCCCATCCCGGCGGGTCCCAGCAGGAGCGTCGAGTCGTGGACCGGCACCCCCCCGCCCGTGAGCGCATCCAGGCCCGGTATTCCCCACCCCAATCTCTCGCCGGATACGGAGGTGCCGGGCGCGGCCGTGAGGGACTCGACGCGGGGGTAGACCCGGACACCGCCACTGTCGATCTCGAAGGAGTGGGCACCCGGCAGCGTCCTGGTAGCGCGCAGCTTGACGGCCCGCAGTTGCCGCACATCCCGCCTGCCCACCGCCGAGACCTCAAGTGAGATCAGACCGTCGCTGAGGTTATGCTCGGCCGCGATCTCGCCGCCGCGCCCGTACCGCTCGTCCACCACCAGCGTCGTGCAGCCGATCAGGTACATGGCGGAGCCCAGGTCCATGATAAAGCGCTGCACCTGCCCTTCATCGGACAACGGTGGTCTCAATCCGCTCACCGAGTCCAGCACCAGCAGCCCGACGCCCTGCGCCAGTACCATTTCGCGAATCTCCCCGATCGCTGCCTGGTGCCCCGCTCGGCCGAGCAGCTGCTGCACATTGAGCATCTGTAGCTCACGGCCGATCAGGTCGGCGCTGAAGTAACCGAACCCTGCCAGGTGCGCGAAAAGCTTCGTGTTGGCCGATGAGAGGGTGGAGAGCACGAGCGTGCGCCCGCCGCCTCCGGCGTGGTGGAACGCCACTTGAGCGGTGAGCGTAGACTTGCCAGATCCGGGGGGGCCGCTCACCAGTACGAGGAAGCCCTTTGGTATCCCTCCGCCGAGCACCGCATCCAGTCCCGGAACTCCTGTCTCGACTCTGTCCATGGGGCTCCTGGCACTCCTGTCGGATCATCGTGAACAAGCCTGGACTTGCTCATGGGAGTCTATCCTATCTCACTGGCTGGTTCCAGTTGCGGTGAATCGGTCGTGTGCTGTGCCCTTGTTGCCTGCCCGCCGATGTAGGTGTCGGGTTCGGGTTGTGAAGTACGGGGACGCGCGGGGCTGGTATGGAATGTCGAAAGGTATAACCAGAGGTGTGTTATGGAGGTTACCGGACTAGCCTGGGTGGGCACGCGGACATCGGAGTACGAGTCCATGGTGCGGCTGTTCCGCGATGGGCTGGGGCTGCGTGTGGCGCACGAGCGGCCCAACTTCGCCGGGTTCAGCTTGCCGAACGGGGACAAGGAGGATCCCGCGGTGGTGAACGCCCAGGTCACCGACCCAGGATTCTCCCGTGGCGCAGTGCGGGGAACTGATGCATAGTATCACGATGCAGAGGTTGGCTTGGGACTCGGTCGAGGCCGGCGCACCGTGCAGCAAATCTACCACGTGACCGGGACCCTGTGGCCGGTTTCCGCGCTCTCGATGGCGCCGAGGACCATCGCGAGGCTCTTGACGTTGTCGGTGCAGATGGTCTCAGGAGTCTCGCCGGTGCGCACGCATCGCACAAAGTCCGCGATGACGCCTGTGTGGCCACCCACCTTCGGAGTCTGGGCGGGGGTGGAGAGGTCCACGTCGTCGAGTGCGGAATGGAAGCCGCCGGTCTCCGCGACCACCTGCGCCCGCAGGTCGTCACCTCCGTCCCAGGTCGCGGTGCCCTGTGAGCCCACGATGCGCCACTCCCCTTCCCATGAGGTGGGCAGCCCTTCCGCACACCAGCTCCCCCGGTACGTGTACATGATGCCGTCCGTCATCTCGAAGATCGCGATGGCTGAGGCATCCTGGTCGTACCATGAGCCCGCCGGGTTCCACTCGTGGCAGTACACCGACACCGGGTCGGCGCCGGTCAGGAGCCGGGCAGCGTCGAAGGTGTGGATCGCCATGTCGAGCAGGAGAACGTGCGGCATGTGGTCGCGGAAGCCGCCGAAATGCGCGCCCAGGTAGAAGTCGGTGTTCACGGTGGTCAATGTTCCTAGCTGCCCCGTGTCCACAACGCCGCGAAGGAGGCGGATCGGCTCGATGTAGCGTCGGTTCTGCATCACGGCGAAGATTTTGCCCGTCTGCTTTGCCGTCTCGATCGACTTGCGGGCGTTTTCCATCGAGTCGGCAAGCGGCTTCTCGCTCAGGACATGGCACCCGTGCTGGAGCGCCTCAATCGTCACGCCGGCGTGCGCTTCAGGAATGGTGCAGTTGAAGACGATGTCCGGTGCCGTGGCGTCGAGCACCTTGCCGAGATCGGTACCGATGGCCGCGTCGGCGAGGTCATACTCCCATGCCCGGCCCTGTGCCGCCGCCTCCACGATGTCGACTAACCCGACGATCTGGAGGCCGTCGATGTTCGTTGCTGCCTTGAGCCACGCTGTGCTGATGCCGCCGCATCCGACGAGCACGGCGCGCATGCTATCCGTCAACCTGGTTGCTCCTTCCTTCGAGCCTCTCGGAGTCAATTAGCATCGCACTGCCGGCACTGGTAGAGCGCACCGACGAACGCTGCTATTGGATTATGGCGGGCCCTAGTAGCGCACAACCGCATCCTGGCCCCCGACAGCGGCCTGCGCAGCTCCGGCGTGGGACCAGTCGAGGCTGGCAAGGCCGGCGGTCAGGCCGGCGACCATGTACTTCAGCTCGCTCGACATCGCGCAGTAGCGGAACCCTTCCCGGAGGCGCGCGTTGACCGCCGCCGCGCCGGAGCAGTGGATGCCGGGCGCCACACCGTGCCGATCGCACGTTTTACGAACATGCTCGATCGCCTCGACGACCCGCGGATCCTCCCCTTCCAGCGCGACGCCCAGCCCGAGACCCATCGATGCGGCGAGGTCGTTCGGGCCGATGAAGCACGCATCCACGCCGGGCACGCTCAGGATGTCGTCTGCGCTCTCGACACCCCGGATGTGCTCGATCTGGACGACCAGCAGCACCTCGTCGTTGGCGCGTCGGTAGTACTCCGAAGGTGCCGTGTCGAAGCTCAGTGCGTGCCGACCGCTACCGACACTGCGCTCGCCGAGCGGATGGTATCGGGTGGCGCGCACCGCGGCCTCCGCTTCCTCCCGGCTGTTCACCATCGGGACGACAATGCCCCACGCGCCGGCATCCAGGACCCGCTTGAAGTGTTCCGGCGTGTTCCACGGGATGCGCACCATCGGCGCGGTGCCGGACCCGGACATCACGGCGAACATCGTCGCGAGCGTGCGGATGTCGATGGGATTGTGCTCGGTGTCCACGACGAGCCAGTCGAAGCCGAGGTGGCTGACGTACTCCGCCGCCTCCGGACTCGGCAGGGACAGCCAGCAGCCGACCGATGGTTCCCTCGCCTCCAGCCGCCGTCGGACGTGGTTCGTGCGCATGAGGCTCTCTCCTGCCGTGCTTCACTCACTGCCGTTGCCCGGCATGCATCCCTGTGGCCGGTCAACCTTCGAACCGACAGTATAAAACAGGAACGACCGATAGTGTGCGGCTTTGGTAGCGGGCCGCGGCTGCGGCTACGCGTCCAGCCGGTAGAACCTGACCGCGTTGCCGCCCATGATCGCCGCCCGATCGCCGTCCGCGAGCGAGCCGAGGGCGCCGGTAACGGTACGAAACGTCTCCTCGTACGACGCCGCGAGCGTGCAGACGGGCCAGTCGCTCCCCCACATCAGGCGGTCCGTGCCGAAGTGCTCGATGGCGAACGTGACGACAGGCCGGATGCGCTCCGTCGTCGGATCCGGCCCGGCCTCGGTCAGCAGCCCCGATACCTTGCACCACACCGCCGTGTCCCGCGCGATCTCCTCCATGCCTGCGTACCACGCGTCGAGGTCACCACTCGCGATCTCGGGTTTGGCGAGGTGGTCGATCACCAGCGGCAGTTCCGGGTACTTTGCCGCGAGCGCCGGGACATGCCCGAGGTGCGGCGTTCGGACCAGGAGATCAAGGGATAGCCCGCGTCGCGCCACCTCACCGATCCCGCGGTACACGTCGGGCCGGGCCAGCCACTCCGGATCGCTAACGTCCTCAGCGCCCGCACGGACGCCCCGGAAGGCCGGGTGCTGCCGGTACTCATCCAGGGCCATTCCGACGTCCGGATCCTCCAGGTCCACCCAGCCGACAACCGCCGCGACGTACGGGTACTGCTCCGCGAGTTGCAGCCACCAGAGGTTGTCCCAGCGCGAGTGAGCCGCCTGCACGATCACGGATTTTTGGACCCCGACCTCATCCATATGTGGCTTGAGGTCCGGCGGGGTGAAGCTACGATACAGAGGCTCTACGTCCGGCGTGAGCCAGTAGAGGTCCGAACGCTCGATGTCCCAGTAGTGGTTGTGGGTGTCCACGACGGTGCTTGCGGGGTTCGACATCAGGTACCTCCTGCTACGTGACTTGACCGAGAAGCGGTCGACCGCGTGCCTGACCGGACCGTGCGTGCAGTACCATGGGATGAGAGGATGCACCGCTCGCCGGATATTGCCGAGGACAGGATGACCACAGCCGAACGCAGCAAGCTGCTCACCATCAGCATGATATACCACGAGGCTGCCGTGCCGGAGTACGCGCGCGGCCGGGAGATCCTCGATCGTTTTGCCGGGGCGGAGCGCATCGTCGTACCGTCGCACTGGAACATTCCCGAGCTGCACGGCAATGCGGACCTTGTCTCGGAGTGGAACACGGTGAAGCGAACCGTGCTCGTGCTCGGTGTGAAGAAGGGACTGCAGATCCGACCGTTCTACCGCAGCGCCGACTTCATCGCGCCCTCGACCGCGAACGGCTGCGCGATGGCCTGCAGCTACTGCTATGTTGGCCGGAGGAAGGGCTCCGCGAACCCGATCACGACGTTCGTGAATATTGAAGCGGTGTCGGACGCGATCGCGAAGCACGCCGCGAAACAGGGCATGAAGCTAGAGCCAACGCAGCCCGACCCCGGTCTCTGGGTGTACGAGCTCGGCACGAACAGCGACCTCGCCGTGGACGCGATGGTGAGCGACAACGTGCGCGACCTGGTGCGGCTCTTCGGCGAGCTGCCGAACGCGAAGGCGACGTTCGCGACCAAGTACGTGAACCGAGACTTGTTGGGGTACGACCCTCAGAATCGCACGCGCCTGCGCTTCAGTGTGATGCCACGGGGCGTCTCACGCCTGGTGGACGTGCGCACGTCCCCGGTGCAGGAGCGGATCGCCGCGGTGAACGAGTTCGTGGATGCCAGGTACGAGGTCAACTTCAACTTCGGGCCCGTGATCGTGTACGACGGCTGGCTCCGCGATTGGGCAGCTCTGTTCGAGGAGATCGATGATGTGCTCTCGCCCCGTGCGAAGCAGCAGCTGGCGGCGGAGATCATCTTCCTTATCCACAGCGAGCAGCTGCACGAGCTGAACATGCACTGGCACCCCAAGGCGGAGACGCTGCTGTGGCGGCCCGACCTGCAGGAGGCGAAGACCAGTCAAATGGGTGCGCCGGGCCTGCGATACCGGATGGACCTCAAGCGTGGGTTCGTGCGTGACTTCCGTGCCCTGCTGGCCGAGCGGCTGCCGTACTGCACGGTCCGCTACGCGTTCTAGCGACCTACAGTGGGCTTCACATGGATTG
>JADDPA010000046.1 GCA_016782125.1 Thermobaculum sp. | reverse complement strand
GGACGCTGTAGTATGAAAGTACTAAGTTTTTGACGCCAACATGTGAAAGTCGTTTCGCCTTCGGAATGCGATGGGTCTGCGCTATGCAAGGGCGTTCATAATCGATGGACTGCCCTGCACCACATGTACCCGAGTGGGCGCACGGCCGTCTCGAGGTGCGGCTACTTCCAGTGGAAGGTCACGAGGGTGCTTCCACCTGCTTAGTATCGCCGGGACCATTCGCGGTCCTTTTCTCGCAGGCTCTTAGCACGATCCCTGACGAGCGCTATGACCTCGCAGAGTCGCGTCGCGCGGATCGATCGCGTGTTGTCCGACGGCCGGTGCAGGACGTTGGCCCGGCCAGCCGACGTGATCGCGATGCTGGGCACGCCGTTCGGGTAGAACGTTTAGTGATCCCTCGCTGGCCAGTGGGCGGCGTCGCAACTCGGCGAGAACTGTTTCCTGCAGCTTCGACCGGCTCGCCCACTGCGCTCAGCCGGGTGTCCCGGTGCTGCCATGACGGGGAGGGAAACGCCTGCCTTTGTACCGAGAGCCCGCAACTCTTCCAGACATCGTGGGTGTAGTCCGCAGCCGACTGGTTCGCCGGGGTTCCGGTTATCGTCGGCCCGATAGCCTCGCTGAGCCGCCGCAGGTGCTGCAGGACGTGTGTCTCGGTATCCGCCCCGTATGATCAACTCCGGGTGCCCTGGGTATCTGGTGCGTATTGCCGCTCGCCTGGCTCGATCAGAGAGCGCCCGTGTGGGCGGTGCGGGTTGGTGTTCGAAGCGGCGCTAGGGTGCGCGCTTCTCGACGAGCACGCCCAGACGAGTGAGATCTTGCACGGTTTCCGTGGTGTTGCCAGTGCGGTGCGCCTCGTCCTGTGCGACACGAAGCCGAAGTTGGTGCGGGGCGAAGTCTATGTCGGTCAGCAGGCGCTCGATGTCGCCTGCCAGTCCAGAGTGCTCCAGGAGGCGCGCGGACACGTCGACGCACACGGCGAGCGTTTCGCTACTGGGGTACCGCTGCTGCCACTCCTTTGTCCTGCGGCACGCCGTCTCCAGTAACCACAACTCGATTACCGTGGTGAGTCTCACACGGGCGGCGATGGACATGAATTCGACAGCCTCCAGCAGCCCGTGGTCTGGATGCACCCAGTAAAGCCGTGCGCGCAGTCCAGCGACGACACCGATATTGGGATCCAGCCGCGGTTCTAACTGTACTATTAGCTCCCCACGGTTGAGCGCCCCGGAAGGTCGGTCTCTAGACCCTCAGAATCTATTGTCGCGGCCTCGTCGAGTGAGCGGTATACCTGCCAACGGCCCCGCCCGGCTCGCTTTGCCTGGTACATGGCCCAGTCTGCCTGCCTCAGCAGTTCCTCCGGATCCCTATAAAGCGGGCTGCTCAAGGCAATACCTACGCTAATGCCGACTGCGACCACGGCGCGCTCGATCCTAAATGGCACTGCCATTGCAGCGACTATCCGCGTGGCGACTGCGGTTACGTCTGGGGTCCCCTCAACGTCCGGGAGGGCGATTACGAACTCGTCGCCGCCGAGCCGGGCGAGTGCATCCTCCGACCTCAGGCACTGTCGAATCCGCGCTGCTGCCTCCACGAGCAAGGCGTCCCCAACTGCGTGCCCGAACTGGTCATTGACCATTTTGAACCTGTCCAAGTCCAGAAACAGGACGCCGACCGTGTGCTGATGTCTCGAGCTGCGGGCCAGCGCCTGCGTCAGATGGTGCATGAACAGCACGCGATTGGGTAGATCGGTCAGGGGGTCATGGAGTGCCCGGTGGGCCAGTCGCTGTTCAGCGGCCTTGCGTTCGGTGATTTCCTCGATAAGGGCCACGGTATACTTGGGTGCACCCTTCGAATCCCGCACGAGAGTTCTCGTCAGCAATCCCCAAACGTTCTGGCCATCCTTGCAGACGTACCGATTCTCGATCTGGTAGCGTTCGTGCTCGCCCACAACGAGCTGTCGGTACAGGCCGACGTCAACCGAAAGATCGTCGGGGTGGGTGAACTTGGTGAAAGAACATCCGGTGACTTCGTTGCGGGTGTAGCCCAGCATTCTGCACAGTTCGGGGTTCGTGTTCAGCAGCCGCCCTTCGAGGTCGAGCCGCGCTATGCCAACACCAGCCTCTTCGAAAATGGACCGGAACTCCGCTTCGCTTTCCCGCAGCGCCTCCTGAGTCCGTTTCTGCTCGGTAATGTCGGTGTTGACCTGGAGTATCGCCGTTGGCTCACTGCCGTCGTCCCAGCGGAGGGTCCACCTGCTCGAGACGACGATCTGCGTCCCGTCGCTGCGGGTCTGGGTGAGTTCTCCCTCCCACCGGTCCGACTCCCTGAGCACCCGTTCTATGTCCTCCAGGGGGTGGGGAGACGTCGTTTCCAGGAGGTTGTGTGCGTGCTTCCCGAGCGCCTCGCCCTTCATCCAGCCATACATCTCCTCGGCGCCTTCGTTCCAGTAAAGGATCTGTGCTGTGCGCCGGTCGTGGACGAGTATCGCGTCGTTCGCCAGGTCGAGGAGCTCGGCCTGCCCACGAAGGATGCTCGCCTGCCGGCGAACCGCCTCGTTGAGCCGGCTTGCGTGGGTGACATCGTGGGCGTTGTATACGATGCCGTGGACTTCTGGATGCGCCAGAAGGTTGTTGGCGACACCCTCCAGTACGCGCCACGACCCATCGGCGTGGCGGTGGCGCCATGTGACCGGCTGCGTGTGGATGCCGGGCCGCATCGCGACTGCTCGGAGCTCCTCCATGATGCGGTCGAGGTCGTTGGGGTGGATGTAGGAGGCGCCGTTGGTGCCGATATACTCGTCCGGCCGGTAACCGAGAATCCGCTCTACAGACGGGCTCGCGTAGAGTATCGTGCCGTGGATGTCGCTCACGACGACTATGTCCGGGGCGTGCTGGACTAGCAGCCGGAACAGGTCCTCGTTCTCCCGTGCCACCCACGCGATCTGCGCGGTTCTGCTGTCGGCCTCCAGGTCTCTCGTCATTATTCACTTTCCCGGGACCCACGCGAGATGTGGCCGCGATGATACCGACGCGGGAGGGCGACGCAGTTTGAAGATGGCAAGATCACCACATCTCCGGTCGGGCACGCACCGTAGCACGGCCCGCCGGTCAGCTACTTCCATCGTGATAATTCCGTGTCGAGTCTACCATGTTCTCGCGTGCGATTTGTGAGCGATGAGAGGCTTCGCAGTGCCGCACCAAACGCTCCTTATACGACTTCGAGGGCGTCCGCTCCCGGAGTCGGCGGCCGATGCGACGACGTTTCGCGCTGGTACCAGAACGAGGTCGAGGCGATGTCGTCCTGCAGGGGCAGGTAGCGTCCGCCGGACCTCCAGCCGAGCGCCTGGATGGTGACGCGGAGGTCCGACTGGAACCGGATAGGGTCCATGATGTGCCAGCGGTACATGCCGAAGCGTTGCTGGCTGCGGTACAAGCCGTCCGGACGCAGCACCTGGTGCAGCCCCAGGAACGGCGTCGAGTACGCGGAATAGCCCTGACCGGGCACGTCGAAGTTCCACGCGCCGCCGAAGTAGTCCTCGGTGCCGGTGCCGCAGATAGTGGGATACTCGCCGTCGCCATCCAGGTAGAACTTGATCTCGCCCTCGCCCCACCAGCCGGAATTGTTCACGCCCCAGGCGATATACGTGCCGACGTAGTGACCACTGCCGCGGATGTTGTCTAGGAGGGTGTGCACCTCCGCATATGGCAGAGGATTGCTCCGCGTCCAGGCGGCATGGAAGCAGGCCGCGTCGTCGGGTATCTCGGTCGTAGTGTAATCCACCTGGTAGTACACGACCGCATCCTTACGAGACACGTTTTCCAGGGTGATCCTCGCAGAGCCGCGAAACGGCATCTCCCAGTAGCTGTTGAACCCACCGTGAGGGTTGACCGCGACAGGCAAGCTGCTGACGTGGCCATACTCCCCCCAGCCGTTGCAGAAGAAGTCGCCGAGCGGAACCTCGACCGCCGGTTGCGGATCGCCGTCCCAGTGCATGCGCAGCAGCAGGCCGCGCCAGTGCTCCCGGTGGGTGGTGACCCAGATGTGCTGGATTGCGCCCGGTCCTGAGATCTCGGCGAGCGTGGTCGTCTCCCCGGCACGCAAGACGATGCTGGGTGACACCTTCCAGCCAGTGCCGAGATCGGCAGCCGCCGCGGCGCCGGTGCCATCGGTGGCCCTGCCACCGCCACCCTTCTCTCCGGTGGGATTCTCGGCGCTGATGGATCGGGTGCTGGCGTTCGACAAGCGGGATAGATTGCCCAGGCCCATGCCGAGCCCGTTGAATGCGGCCATTCCAATGCCTCCTTTGCCGCTACTTCAGTGCGACTGCGTATGGTCCGTGTTCGCTACGGCCACCGGTCGTTCGGCTTACGGCGGCTGGCTGGCTGATGTGCGGTCCGTGTCCTGGGCGCGCGCGTCGGCAGTATGCTACCACGTTGGTGCTTGTCAACATCGATCGTGGGGGCACCAGCGGGCATGGGCCGGGCGGTGGGGGTGCGAAAGGTGTCTGGTATAATCCCCGCCGCCATCAACACGACTGATACGGCCTACGGCTGTACGGCAGGACATCGGTCATTCCGATCGTGCGACGAATCCGTGGTACGGACTACGGATCCCTCACTGTGTTCGGGATGACATGCAGCAGGGTCCAACCAGATTTCGTATGATGCGGCGTTGATGTCGGATGAACGGCGGACAACGGGAAGGATACCATCGAGTGAGCGAGGACCTGGCGGCGTACTGGGTGGCGTGGAGCCGAGTCTCGGGTGTGGGCTCGGTGCGAGCACGAACCCTGGAGGATCGGTTCGGCAGCCTGCAGGCGGCCTGGGAGGCGGACTCGTTTCAGCTCAAGGCTGCGGGGGTGGGCGACCGGATGGTAGGGGAGATCATCCGGCAGCGGCGAGGAATTGACCCGCATCGTGAGATGGAGAAGTTAGCGGCTGCGGAGATAGGCGTGTGCGCGCTGCCTGACACCGCGTACCCGTCCCGGCTGCGCGAGGTCCGGAACCCGCCCATGGTGCTGTACTCGCGCGGGGAGCGCACCGCCGGTGATGAGGTGGCCGTGGCGATCGTCGGCACGCGGCGGGCGAGCGCGTATGGTAGGCAGATGGCGGAGCGTATCGCGGCAGGGTTGGCACGCAACGGGGTCACGGTGGTGAGCGGGCTGGCGCGGGGGATCGACGCCACGGCGCACCGGGCCGCGCTGGACGCGGGTGGCCGGACCCTGGCGGTACTCGGCAGCGGTGTGGACCAGGTGTATCCGTGGGAGAACCAGGGGATGGCGGAGCGGCTAATGGGGTCTGGCGCGCTGCTCAGCGAGTACGCGCCGGGCACGAAGCCGGACGCGCGCAACTTCCCACCGCGCAACCGGATCATCA
>JADDPA010000218.1 GCA_016782125.1 Thermobaculum sp. | reverse complement strand
TCTCTCTCACCTCCGTGCCCCTCGCTCCGTGATCTGCCGGCGTGTGATTCGGTAGGCTTTATCTGCTATGTGTGCGCAGAAGCTGCCGTCCTCGTGCCAGTGCGTTCGGATTATTAGCACGGTCGGCTTGCCTAGCTGCTGCTCTAGTTCCTCGGCGATCTTGCGGCCCTGGCGCTCTGCTGCGAGCTCGCCCCATAGTGGAGCAGGGCGCTCGCTTGCGGCGTAGCCATCGCATCCCCTGGCGCGCATCGCCGCGTACATCGCCCGGCCGCTCACGACGCGCCCCAGCCCCGTATCGGAACAGTTCTCACCGGTCTGTAGATCTCCGCCGGCGGAATATCGTCCCATAGCGTGCTCATGTCGGTGATTCCCGGTCCTGCAGGCGGGATAACCCACTCTTTCGGTTGCTGCTTAGGCGGTGTGGCATCCACAGTCGGGGGGGTGTCTGCGCGAACCGCAAGTTGCGGTTCACAGGTAGTTGTATTGTTTTGTGCCGCAAGTTGCGGTTCGCAGGACTCGGGCTGGTCGACCGGGCGCACGTGCTCCTTCTCGCGGTGTCCGCACTGGTGACACTCAACGTGGGAATGGTGGTGCAGGTCGTCGCTGCCGCACACCTCGCACAGCTTCTTCGTCTTGGTCTGCAGCCCTCCGTGCTTGCGGGTGACGACTACGTCGGCAAGCGCCCGGGTGCGGTCGACCAGGGTGCCGTCAGCCTTGAGCCACACATTTGTTATGGGCGGGGTGTCCTTGCCGGCCTTCCAACTCGACTCGGAACGCTTGAATACGCCGGCGTCTGCGAGCTTCTTGACGCGCTTGCCTGCGGTGTCGGGGCTCATCCCGCCGAGGCGTGCGACTACCTGCACGTTGATGCGAGTTCCCAGCTCCGGGTCGGTGTGCTTGGGGCTCGTCTCGCGCGCGTTCATATGCTGAAGGGTCGCCAGGCCGATGATCTTGTCTGCGGGGTCTAGGTGGGGGTTGGCTATCACGGCCCGCATAGCTTCGTTGCGCTCGGCGCAGGCGTTGTACTTCTGTTGCCATTCATAGGCGTTGCGCTTCTCCATAGTGGCGGTCATGGCCACCTCTTGCGCTTGGCGTAACTCCTCCTGCAGCTGCGCGTTCTCCGCTAGGAGGCGAGCTACAAGGGCATCGCGATCGTCGGGCTGCGCCGCGGGCTGGGGTGCCACTGGTGCCGTTCGTTGCGTGGGATCGTAACCTCCAGCGCAACTCTCAATTGCGTTGCGAATAGTCCGCTCGCGGTAGTCTTGCCGCTCCCACTTCGGGCGCATAAGGCCGGTGCTCCGGAACATGCGGTCCATCTGGTCGGGCTTGCGGTCGGTCCACCACGCGAGGTGGTTGCACAGCGCCTGATCTGCCGCGCTGTGGTCGCCGCCGTACCTCGAGGTGTTGCCGTGGCGCAGGTCTTCAATGTCGCCCCCGTGTGTGGATGTGCGCATCCGTTCCCACAGCACGTCATCTTCAAAGGTAGTGTCGCTGCGAGGTGTCACCGTCTGCGCGATCGGCGCCGGGAAGGTCTCCGCATACCACGCGCTCAGCTCCTCCTGGCGGTCAGCTATAGGTGCGTCTACCAGGACGTTGCCCGTCATCACCACGAACTTGAAGCGCGAGTACACTCCGCCCTTGAAGTCTGGATACTTGGTATCCGACGGGTGCTTGTCCGGACCTGGCGGCGTGCCGAGTACCCACACGTGGAGGCCCGTACCGCTGACGCTCACCTCGACGTACGTAGGGCCGAAGCGCTCGATAATGCGTTGCGCCCAGCCTGCTATCTCTCCGGTCTCCGGATCGCGGCAGTGATCCAGCTCCAGGCACGTATACGGATCGGCCGGGCTCAGAACGAAGGACACGGCGCGCCTCTTGCCGTTTCGCTGTAGTGCAAGCGCCGCGGTGTACTCGCGCCACGTGTCCGGGTCGTTATTCTTCGCGCCTGCTATGGGTGGCTTGTCGAGCTTGTGTGGTCGCTGTATAAGGTCATGAACTGCCCACTGAGGCCGCGCTCGCAGCTCCTCGGGTACGCGGTGCCTGTGGTGTCCTGTTGACTGCCGTGATATAGTTTGCACGTGGCCTCCTGTTCAGGCCTACACCGTTGCCCGCCCGTCGCCCGAGATTCCTGCCTCGGGCGCGAGCATTTAAAACGGTGTTTACTTCCCCGCCGATACCGTCGGCGTGCGGTTCGGATCCAGTAGCGCTCGATAGACTCGCAGCGCGGTTGCGTCTGATACTCGGGTGCGGCCAGATTCGAGACGCCACACCGTGGCCCGGTCGACCCCTGCACGCCTGGCGAGCTCCTCCGTGGTAATGCCGTGCAGCGCCTTGATGACGTTCACCGTGGTCGGATCCACTTGTCCCCCCCTGCCTTGCCGAATCTCTGCACTACGTCGTACTGCGTTGCATTACGTCTTGTTTTGTTGCACTGGTTGCTTGTATACTCCCAAGTGCAACGAGGCCGTGCGCTGGATACAAAAATCCCGCTCGTGGTCTCGCTTCTGAAGAGGGCGCAGCAATTGTCTGTGGCGGACGGCTGCGCTTTCTCTTTGCCTATCTCTAGGCTGTGATTACCATAGCACCGGCTGCGTACCTGCTGCAACAGCTCGGCGCAAAGGGTACACTACGCATGAAGGCGCCTCCCTCGTGGGGTGTCTCGTTTGGCCCGGTCCACAGCTCTGACTGCAATCCCTGCTGTGGGTCGGGTTTCTTTTTGCCTCTACTACCGGGGCTTGCCGCTGTTCTCCCTGGTCGTCTTCTTCTTGTGCTTCTTCTTCTTCGCCGGATGTGGCGGTAGCTGGTGCTCGTGCTGCTGCTGGAAGTATTGTTCGGTCTGGGTTGGTGTGTGTACCGGCTTTTGGTCACTCATCAGAGACCTCCGTGGGGACCGACTCCCCTGCTTGGCAGAATGGGTCTAGTCTCACTTTGCCTGTTAGCCCTGTCCCTTAGCTCGTCGATAGGCGTCGAGTAGCTGGTTTGCGTACATTTGCGCGTCGGGGTCGGACTTGTCCTCTGTGTACCGCTCCATCGCGGCGGTGATCTCTGGGTCGGAGCTATGATGCCAGCTCCGTACCACCTCACCTTCGATCTCCCCGCCGAAGTTAGCTCCGCAGTGAGTGCAGCGTACAAATATGTCTTCTGTACCCTGTAGCTGTCCCGGTTTCACGTGCGTGACTTCCCACGTGTGTTCTTGGTTCGCCATGCTTACTCCCTGGTCACGGCCTGCCGCGACGTGCCGCGGCGTGTCCTATACTGATCCTGCCCGTAGGACTCACTGAGCCGAGTCTACGAGCGTTCCCTCCGCAGCCTGAATATCACTCAGGCTGCGGCTTTTTTTGCTCGGTCCTGCATGAAGGCCTCGACCTCGCTCGCGCGGATCCGCCAGCCGGCGCGCCTGCTGATCTTCGTGCCTGTGAGCTCGCCACGGCGCAGCCATCCCCGCACCGTGTCTATGTGGACTCGCAGGTCGTCCGCGACCTCTTCCACGGTTAGCCATCTGTCGTCAGACATGGTTACCTCCCTTAGCTTCTGTCCACCTCTGGATATTTCCAGCATAAACCGGTTATCCCCCTAAATCCACCGTTTATCCACATGTTTCATGGTCTCATTATAACCGAATACCTATGCTGTTTGCTGTCAAACGCTTGACACTTCTGCTAACCTCTGGTATAATCAAGTAAGAGAGTGAGGGAACGCTCTTACAGGCTCAGTAGTTCAGAGGAGGGCACACAATGACAGTCAAGGCAACCACAATCCGAAACGCGGTCCTCAAGGCTCAGGAGATCCGGCCGGTAATCCTCCAGGTGGCGCCCACGACATACGCCATAGAGTCGCACTCCCGCCCGGGCACCGGGCACCTGCTCCAGGTCGACGCCACCGGTTGCATCTGCTGCCCCTGCGAGGGCTTTGTCCGCGGCGGCTTCTGCTGGCACAAGGCCGCTCTCGGTATCCACATCGGCACGATCCCCCAGGACTGGGTACGGGCCGCAAGCAAGCAGGTGGCAGCGTAGTACGGCCTAAGCAGCAACGGGGGCCGCAAGGCCCCCACACTCACCCCGGAGGAACGCATGCCCACATTCACCGATACCCCCCGAGACCTGGAGGTCCTCAGTGTTCGTTACATTACCATGCTGGAAGAGTCCGCCATTCCCGACCCACTGCTCCAGCGTATCGCCGTGGCGGCCGCGCTCGCGGACCTGTTCATCCTCGCGGGCATGCCCCTGACCCCGGACGTTGAATCAGCACTAGCGCGCCTTCAGTAGGGCGCACTATAAGGAGAGGCACCATGACGAACACACAGGCGGTGGGCGTAGCAGTGGAGGCCTGCGGGCTGTGTAGCGCCTCCGGCCGCGTCCCCCTCGACTGGGACGGCCCTATGCCGAGCGACCTTGTAGCGCACGCAGGCCTCGTTACCTGTCCGGACTGTAAAGGCACGGGCGAGCTGCCCGCGGAAAGGATGTTCACCATGACAGACGCACAGATAGAGCGGGTACTGCTAGGCGAGCTTACGCCGATAGTCGCGAAGGTGGAGGCGCTCAGCCCCGAGGAGGCACGGCAGGCACGTGTTCGGTTACTTGCCGATCACAAGTCCAGAGACGAGGACGCGCCCCTGACCGTAGAAGAGCTGGCGATCGCGGACCTTGATTGTATGCTTTCCGAGCGGGTGGCGCAGGGATAGTGCAAGCACACGGAGACTGTGGGAACATGAGCATGAAGGAGGGCGACGGAATGACAAGCAAGACACCAGCATGGGACGCGGTACGGAGAGAGCGCGAGCAGGCCGAAAAGGTTTTCGTGGAGGTCAGTGACGCAAGCCGGATCGAGGAGCGGGCCGCACGGCTAAGGGCACAGGCACAGAGCGCCCGAAGCCGGGCTGATGCGGCGGAGCAGCTCGCGAACATGCTCGACCGTACGCCGGGCGTAGACACTGTGGGAGACCTTATGGACAAGGCCGAGAGGGAAGGTGACGCTGAGACCATGGCGCTGATACGTCAAGCGTTCGGATAGCTTCCACGCTTCGCACACGGGCCGGTGTAGCAGCCGGCCCTTTTCTTTGCCCTGGGCACGCCGTCCTAACCGAACCCTAACCAACGCATAACGATCACGTAACTTAGCAGCAGTATGCTGTGAAGCGGACAGTAAAAGGAGCAGACATCCCTCCGACTGGAGGGGCGGAAGTGGTGAGTCGCCCCTCCGGCTGTCCTTATGCACACTCCCCCTGTGCTACACTGCCGCCGGCGTCGGTGTTGTGGTGTCGAGGTCTCGGAGCAGACCCACGGGCGTGTTTCGTTTCACCGCCCCGTGATGCCGACGCCGCGTTCTTCCTCTGTGCCCTCGGCACGGCTTATGCGACCTCCGCCTTACCGGCCCTACTAGCTCGGGGCCGAGGCCCGCATCGTAGTGTTTATTCCATTCTTCTACGGTGCGGGCTTTTCTGTGTGCCATACCGTAGCATGCCTCGGCACCTGCGAGCGCCTT
>JADDPA010000125.1:11723-21419 GCA_016782125.1 Thermobaculum sp. | reverse complement strand
GACTCATACCGCGTAAAGGGAATGTGAACATCTTGGCATCCTGTCGATAGCAACGGTTCCTACCAAACGCCGACACTGTTACCGTACACCCTAATGGCTGTAGGCAGGAGTCGGTGTGCAATGAACCCCAAGCAGGTGTGGCAGGCGGTGCTGGGCGAACTCCAGATGCGGCTGAAAAAGCCGGAGTTCGACACCTGGCTTAAGAACACCCAACTCGTCGCGGTGGATGAACACCGGGCAACGGTGTCTGTACCGACAAGCTTCGCCCAGGTGACGATTGAGAAGAAGTATGAGACGGAGATTCGCCGCAGTCTGGAGAACTTGCTGGGCCGCAATATGGAGGTGATTGTCTCCGTGAACGGCACGCCAAAGCCTGCAGTGGAAGTGCCCTCCCCTGTTCCGCCCTCCACGCCATCGTTTGAGGCTGAACCCGGACGGCGAACGAAGTTTGGCTCCACCGGCACGCCGCTGAACCCACGCTACACCTTCGACAAGTACATTGTTGGTGCGAACAACCGCATGGCCCACGCCGCCTGTCTGGCCGTCGCGGAACACCCCGCGGAGGCGTACAATCCTCTGTTCTTGTACGGCGGGGTCGGTCTGGGCAAGACTCACCTGCTGCACGCCACAGCGAACCACGCGCTGACCAAGCGCCCGCTCGAGATACTCTATGTCACCAGCGAGCAGTTCACCAACGACCTGATTAACTCGATCCGCGAGCACCGTACGGACGATTTCCGGTCTCGGTACCGCTCCATAGACATCCTGCTGATCGACGACATCCAGTTTATCGCCGGCAAGGAGAGCACTCAGGAGGAGTTCTTCCACACATTCAACCATTTGCATGGTGCGAACAAGCAGATAATTATGACGAGTGATCGCCCACCGAAGGCAGTGACCACCCTCGATGATCGTCTCCGATCGCGCTTCGAGGGTGGCCTTATGACCGAGGTAAAGCTACCTGACCTCGAAACACGCATGGCGATCTTGCGTACCAAGGCGGAGAGTCAGGGCATCACATTTCCCGACACCGTGCTCGACTTCATCGCGCGCAAGGTGCAGAGTAACATTCGCGAGCTCGAAGGTGCGCTCAATAGCGTCGTCGCTCTCGCGAAGCTGAACGGTACGACGATAACACTCGCCAGCGCTGCCGAGGCGCTGAACGACGTCTCGCTGACGAGTCGCAAGAAGCAGATCACGCCACAGCGCGTGATCGACACCATCGCGACGTATTATGGCCTCGATGACAAGCAACTCAAAGGCAAGACGCGGGCCCGTGATATCGTCGTTCCAAGGCAGATCGCGATGTATATAATGCGGGAGGATACTGAGCACTCGCTAGCCGAGATCGGCGCCTCCCTCGGTGGGCGCGACCACACAACGGTGATGCACGGCACAGCGAAGATGGAGCGCGATATCGAGCTGGACGCCCGGCTTCGGCAGGATGTATCGACGATACGCGACATGCTCTATAACGGACCGGGCCGATAGCGCGGCGGACTGAGATTGGCGCTGACGGTGCGGAATGTGATGCCGCTCCGTTGGCAAGTGACCGGAACGACATCTGGGCAAGACGCTCAGTCCGCCAGGCGCGATTTTCGTATACGTAGCTCGACTGTATGACGCCTGTCGCCACCACGGTAAACGACATTTCCGTGCCGACGTTACGCCCGTTGTCGTCGCCGAGGTAGAATGCAGCTTCCCCCTTCCCCGACCCTTGGCGCTGACGATGACCATCTCTCATCGGTCGTGCTTGCCCAACGGCTTTCAGCCAACCGAGTGCTCCGTGAGTACCGAGTTCTAGCTGAAGTCGGTTCGACCAATACGTATCTCCTGGAAGAGGCACGGGAGGCGGATGAGGGACTTGTCATCCTCGCGGAATATCAGACCGCGGGGCGTGGGAGGCTCGGCCGGACATGGGTGGCACCGGCACGGAGTGCGATCAGTTGCTCCATCCTCCTCCGGCCGAGACTGCCGATCCGTGACCACTTCTTGCTCACAGCGGCGTGCGCCCTTGCCGTGCGAGCCACGCTCGCGCCACTGGTCACGGCACCGGTTCGAGTCAAGTGGCCGAACGATGTGCTGCTCGGTGGTCGCAAAGTGTGCGGTATTCTTGCCGAGACGACCCACTCGTCGAATGGCGCAGTCTTCGTCCTGGGTTTCGGGGTGAATGTGCACGTTGCGCCCAATGCAGATGTAGCTACCAATGCAACGTGCATCGCCCATCACGCGTCGCTGCCAACCACACGAACGGACGTAGTTGTGCCGATCCTTATCACCCTGGATGCCTTGTTGGTCGAACTGTACGCGGGAGGTTCCGAACGGCTATGGCGCGAATGGAGAGACGGTCTCGACACCATTGGACGCGAAGTCGAAGTCGATGGACCAACGGGTAAGCTGCGCGGCCGTGCGGTGGATGTCGGAAGAGATGGCGGGCTAGTAGTAGAGCTTCCAGATGGAACCCATTACACGGTTTACGCCGGAGACGCCATCGAGCCACCGTGAGCTGTGTTCGCCCAGCAGAGACTCTTGATGTCTGCGATGTGTTGCGCTGTCGCCATCGACGAGTGCGTTCACAACTCACCCTGCTGCTCTCAGAGCCGCCTCTATGGCTTCCGCGAGGCGGTCCTTAATCACGTCGGTCGTGACTGTTGTTTCGTCGCGAGTGCGCGAGACGACTCGGCACTCGTGGGCACCATCGCGGACCAGGTTGAACTGCTCTTCGCCTACAAGCCGTGTTCGGGTGTACCGGAGTCGACCGTTTTCGGCGACGAACAGTGCCTCGGACTGCTCCCCCCGGTCCCGCCGAGCCTTGAACGGTTCGCGTCGTATGATTTCCCAGCCGTCATCCTCGAGATGCTTGGCAACTTCCTCGCTCACCAACCCTCCTGCATTCCTGGCTACGGTTCCCTACGGAACGGCCTGCCCGCTGCCCAGTCCTCATCGAACGCCGCCTCAAGCTGTCGGATGACGGCCGGCGTGGTCGTAATCAAACCGAGCTCGCGGTTCTGGTCCATGGAGGTCGCGGTGAAGTTGATGCTCCCGACGTACGCAAGTTCCCGGTCAACCAGTATCGACTTCGCGTGAATATATGGACTTGTCACCAGACGTACACCAACCCCCGCGCTCGACAACTCAACCAAACCGCCGTATGTCGTTTCTTCGGGTTCCGGCGGACTCATGACGACGCGCACCCGCACGCCACGCTTCTGCGCATCGGTCAGAGCACGGCGGATCTCCTTGTCTGCCATCACCTCCGCCTCGATCTCCAAACTCGCGCGCGCCGTAGCAAGCAGCTCCAGCAGTTTTTGTCGACTGTTCACGTCGCTCACTACAAGAGACGAGACACGCGGCTCGTACGCGCGTCGTTCCCAGTCCGCGTTGAAGATGGCCTGAATCTCGCCCACTTCCCGTGGTGATGTCACGAGCGCCAGGTACTCACGACTGCCCGTGAAGGCGCTCTTCGTCAGGTTCGCCGTCATCACCACCGCCCGCTCTTCGTCAATGATGACGGTCTTCGCGTGGGTGTAGCGAAACGTGCGCACGCCGTACTTGGTTTCGATCCCCGCAGCCTCCAATGATCGCACGGCGTCGCCGTTGCCGGCGCTACCGCCGAAGGGTTCCTCCTCGACCATCACGCGTACCTCGACACCGCGGTCATTCGCGGAGATGAGCGCATCTATCACGATCTGGTTGGTCAGCAAGTAGACCACGACATCGAGCGATTCAGTCGCCATTGAAATTTGGTCAAGGAAAGGCTCGATGCCGTCATCAGGTTGGACCCAAAGCCTATCGACCGCGACGGTTTTCGCACCGGCCGCCATCGGTTGTCTCTTTTCGAGAAGGCCCCGCTGACAAGACCCGAGCGCGACCAGGACGATGAGCAGCAGCAGTAGTGCCGACCGAGTCGGCTGTCCCGCGTGCTCTTTCATCGGGAGAAGCCACCTACGTCGTAGCATGGAGCATCCATCAAGGTCGAAAGTCTAACACACCCTACGTGCTCTCAATCTCAGTCGGCTGCGCGGCTGTGTGTTGACACGGCCGGCAAGCCTCCTGTAGCCTTTTCGCCTATGAGCGGACGAACGGGCACGACCATTCGGCGCATCGAGCGTGGCGACAGTGAGGAACTCGCCGCACTGATTATTGATAGCTTCGCGGATGAGATCGCCTTAGCACAACTGAGTAACACTGCAGTGCGGAGCCAGATCCGCAGCGCTGTCGCCGCTTCACGGCCACCAGGCTCGTTGCTCTTGCGCGCCGGGGGATTTGCCTTCGAGTTCTGGGTGGCGACGGACGGCACGCGGATACTCGGCTGCTACGCCTTGCATGGCAAGTCCCTGCTCACGCTTGCAAACCTGGCTGTTCGACTGGACTTCCGGGGCCAGGGGATCGGGCGCGCGTTGCTAGATCATGCCGCGAAACGAACTAATCAGCTAGGTCGGCGCGGCATCCATCTCGAGGTGTTGGCGGACAACGAGCCTGCGGTGCGGCTGTACCGTTCGGCGGGATTGCGAGAGTACGATTGTCGCCGGTCCTATACCGTGCGGTCCACCCCCCAACTCATTAATGCGCCGCCGAACCCGCGCGTCCAGCTAGAACCGATCGCGCAGAAGCACGTGAAGGCGTGGTCTGGTGTGCTCGATGTGAGCGTTCCACCGGACGCACTGCGTTTCGCCCAAATCTATCGCTCGGAGTATGTATCCAGTGCTCCTGGCCGGTGGCTTGGAGAGCTTCTGCCACTATCACCAGCGCTGCGGAGAGCAGTCCTTGTCGATGGTGAGGTCGCGGGATTCATCGCCATACGGGTGCCTTGGCGACAAGCGCTTGCGGACGTTCAGGCACCACTGTACACACCAGTCGCCGAGCCCGTACTAGCAGACATCATACGCGCGGCCACGCAGGAAGCGATAGGCCGGTCGCCTTTCTGCCGCCTGCACGTCTCGGAGGCGCGGGCCGAGAGTCACGTCGCCGCCGCGCAGGTGGGATACGAGGCCGAACGCCTATGGTCGTATATGTATCGGCTCGTTTAGCCCGCTAGCCGTGAAAGGTCTTCAGTCGCTTCTCAACTTGCGGTGGCACGAGCCCCTCAACGGAGCCTCCCAGCGTTGCAACTTCCTTCACCAGGCTGGAGGAGAGAAACGAATACTGGGCACTCGTAACGAGGAACACCGTCTCGATCTCCGGACCCAGGCGCTTGTTCATTAGCACCTGTTGCGTTTCATATTCGAAGTCCGCCACAGCTCGGAGACCCCGCACTATCACGCGGGCGCCAAGGGAGCGTGCGTAGTCCACCAGCAGCCCCTCGAACGTCTCCACACGCGCATTGGGCAAGTGTCCGGTCACGTCCCGTAGCATCGCCAATCGGTCCTGGATGCCGAACGCTGCTGGCTTCTTTCGGTTGACACCGACGGCGACGACGAGCGTGCCAAAGAGCGGCGCGGCACGCTCGATCACGTCGAGGTGACCATTCGTGACCGGATCGAACGAGCCCGCGTACACCGCTGTGTGATCCGGCACATTCCCTTCGCCCATACTTTCAATGCTCCCCATAAATGTGCCTTCCGGTAAGACCATGTCAGCCGCGCCGATTTGTGCCGATCTGTGGCGTCCTTCAGGTTCCCACCAGACAACTGGTGCAATCAGGTCGAACGGTGCAGTGGGTCCAACTGCGATAAAGCAGGGCGTGCAACTTGTGCAGAGGTCCTTCCCGCCGGGTCGGATGATTATACAGCCCGTTTGGGCTATCATGACCCGATGAGAGGAAAAGCTCACGACTCGAGACGCGCCGCGTTCTCCCGGTCAGTGAAGGGGACCGACGAGGGGATAAACTTGGCGCTTGCTGCGTTGCTCTTCGCGCTCGATCGGCATCCCGAGCTCGAGATCCTGCATTATCTCGGTATGCTGGACGCACTGGCGGAAGGTGCGGCGCTGGCAGTACCGCGAGATGCGAACGGTATGGAAGCGCTGGAGGCTCTTGGGCGGTACCTCTGCGATGGCGAGGGCTACCGCGGGAAGCCACAGGTGTATACCAGCACCGACGGCTGCTTCCTCGACCGGACTCTCGACCGGCGGACCGGTCTGCCGATTACGCTATCCGTGGTTTATCTCGAAGTGGGGTGGCGAATCGGACTCCCGCTCGCCGGGGTGGGCATGCCGGGCCACTTCATCATCAAGCACGAAGGAGTTGAAGCTGCGTTTTTCGACCCCTTTACCGGGGGACGCGCTTTTCGCGCGAGCGAGTGCGAAGCAGTGCTCAGTCGGCGACTCGGGGCAGGGTTCACGTTTCATCCCGAGTATCTTGCGTCGGTCGGACGTGCAGCGATCCTGTACCGCATGTTGAATAACCTGAAAGGGATGTACTTGCGGTCTCGTAAACTGGACCTGGCTCTGTGGGCTACCGACCGAATGCTGATCGTACGTCCCGACAGCGCGTCCGATTTGCGCGATCGCGGACTTCTATACGCCGCCACGCAAAATCACACTCGAGCCTGCCTGGACTTCGGTTCGTACCTGAGTCACATGCCGTCTCCGCCCGATGCGCCGCTGGTGCAGAGCCAACTCCATGCGGCACGAAGCCGATCCGGCTGGCTGAATTGATCGCCACATCGCGGAGGGTTGCGTGAAGCAGGATGGAGTGGACATAGCCCAGGATGACGGGATCCTCACGGTCACGATTGACCGGCCGCCCGTAAACGCTCTGGACGAAGAAGCACTCCGCCGGTTGGTGGCCGTCTTCGAGCAGGAGGCGGCGGACCGCTCGGTTGGCGCCGTCGTGATCACGGGTGCCGGGCGCACCTTTGTCGCGGGTGCGGACATCCGCAGCTTCGCCGAGCACGACGCCACGGGTGGCGCGCATCCGTCTCTCCGCCTCGCCAACGACCTCTTCAACCTCATCGAGGTGTTCCCGAAGGTGGTGATTGCGGCGATCAACGGTGCGTGCCTGGGTGGTGGCAACGAGTTGGCGTTTGCGTGCGACATTCGCATTGCATCCACCGAGGCGGTTTTCGGCCAGCCGGAGATCAAGCTTGGGCTGGTGCCCGGCTGGGGCGGGATGCAGCGGCTACCGCGCCTCATCGGTCGCGGCCCAGCATTGGAGATGCTGCTCACGGGCCGCAGGCTGAGTGCACAGGAGGCGCGGTCGATCGGCCTGGTAACGGAAATCGTCACGGCAGACCAGCTAGCAGCCCACACACATGACCTTGCGCGTCGCTTCGCAGTTATGCCTCCGCTTGCCGTCGCAGCAATCAAGGAGCGCGTTGCGCGCGGCGCGTCGGAGAGCCAAGGGCAAGCAATCCGCGACGACGAGTGGACGTTCAACGATTTGCTCAGTACCGATGATGCGCAGGAAGGACTGAACGCGTTCCTCCAGAAACGAGAGCCGTCCTGGAAAGGGCGCTAGGAGCGCGGACGCCGATTTTGTGAAGGCGCGTTTCGGGTACGGACGGCTAACTGGCAAAGCTCGCGATCAGGACGAGCCGTTCACGGGACCGCTGTCGGTGCTGCGGGTGCGCATCTGCGGAAAAAGGATGACATCGCGGATCGAAGGGCTATCCGTGAGCACCATCACGAGCCGGTCGATGCCAATGCCTAACCCACCAGTCGGCGGCATGCCGTACATCAGGGCGTTCACGAAGTCCTCATCGTACGGGTTCGTTTCGGCGTTGCCCGCCTCGCGGTCCGTCGCCTGCTCGCGAAAGCGTTGATCCTGGTCGACCGGATCGTTCAGCTCCGTGAACGCGTTCCCGACTTCGATGCCGCCGATGAAAACCTCAAACCGCTCCGTCAGCGTGGGATCTGTCGCTTTGCGCTTCGCGAACGGCGACAGCTCAACCGGATAATCGGTGAGAAACGTGGGCTGAATTAGTGTCGGCTCGGTGTTATCCAGCAGTTCATCAATAAGTTGTGGCCGTGTCGCACCGGGCCGCGCCTCTATCCCTGCCGCTCGCACCGCGGCGGCAAGCGATGTGGTATCAGGGTGCAGCGCGTAATCCACCCCCGTAGTCTGCTTGATAGCCTCGCGCAGTGGTTGACGCGACCATGGAGGGGTAAGGTCTATGTCGTGGCCGCGAAACGTGGTTCGCGTCGAGCCGTTTGCCTCTTGCGCTAGCGTGCACACCATGTCCTCGACGAGGGCCATGATGTCCTGGTAGTCTGCGTAGCTCTGATAAAGCTCCATCTGTGTGAATTCGGGGCTGTGCTTTGTGCTCGTGCCCTCGTTACGGAAATCCTTCCCGATCTCGTACACGCGCTCGATACCGCCGACGAGGAGCCGTTTGAGGTACAACTCAGTTGCGATACGCAGATAGAGCGTCTGATCCAGCGCGCTGTGGTGGGTCGTGAACGCTTGGGCAGCGCCACCGCCGTAGATCGGTTGCAGGACCGGCGTTTCCACCTCGACGAACCCGCGACTATCAAGATACCGCCGCATTGCCGCTACGATTTTGGCACGACGGAGGAATACGTCGCGGACTCCCGGATTGACCAGGAGATCTACGTAGCGCTGCCGATACCTCGTCTCCACATCCTGAACGCCGTGCCACTTGTCAGGTGGGGGGTTGAGCGTCTTGGCTAGGAGACGCAACTGCGACACATCCAGTGATGCTTCACCAGTTCGGGTCCGCATCGGCGTGCCGGCGGCCTCAACAATATCGCCGATGTCCAGGTCATTCTTCAGGAAGGCGAGTCCCTCGGCACCAAGGGTGTTCAAGCGGCACAGCAGTTGAATCTTCCCGGAACCGTCGACGAGATCGACGAAAACCGTCTTGCCCATGTCGCGCGGCACCCCAAGTCGGCCTGCAAGAACCACGTGTTGGTCGCCCATCTCGTTCAAGCGCTCGACCACATCACGTGCAAGATGCGTGCGATTCGCCCTGGAAGGATAAGGCTCAGTACCGGCCGCCTGCAGTCTCTCGCGTTTCTCAAGCCGCAACGCCTGCTGCTCGTTTGGTTGTTGCATGAGCGTCTGGCCTACTCGACTGAGACGATGGTTAGCGTGATGGTCTGACCATTCGGCGTTGCGACCGGCACCTGCTCACCCAGGCGTCGGCCCAGCAGCGCTGCGCCGACCTTGCTCTGATTGGAGATTCGCATCTCGCCGTTTTTACGACCAGCTTCCGCGGCGCTTACGATGGTGTAGGTCGAACTCTCACCATCCTCCTCAACCGTCACCTTCGAGCCGAGAGTTACGAGGCCCTGCTGGACGGACGTCGGGTCGATAAGGTCAGCCTTTGCAAGCACACGCTCGATCTCACGGATACGGCCTTCCAGGAACGCCTGCGCTCGCTTGGCGTCCTCATACTCCCCGCTCTCCGAGATGTCGCCGCCTTCCTTTGCCTCCTTGATCCGCTCCGACACACGGGCACGCTCTACGGTGCGCAGGTGATCTAGCTCGGTGTGGAGATCATCCAACCCTTGCTGCGTCAGTCGAACTCGTTCTGTGCTGCTCATCGTGATTTCTCTACGCCTCTTCCCGCCGGCATTGTTGGCACGATAGCGGGTCTAAAGAAAACAAAAGAACTGAGGGTGTGAACTACCCTCAGTTCCGTCTGCTCGCCTATTATATTGAGATCGCGGTGCCGTGTAAAGCTACTCCAGCGGTCGGCGCTGGCGCCTCCGCCATGTCCAGGCGGGGATGCCCAGCGCGCCTACGAGCGCAGCGGCGCCGGCTGCCTGCCGGCCCTGCGCAGTACCAGGCTT
>JADDPA010000125.1:0-11699 GCA_016782125.1 Thermobaculum sp. | reverse complement strand
GGCAGGTCCGGTGATCGTCACGCCGAGTCCCTCCCACATCTTCGCGACCACACGCGTATCCATCCCTGGTCCGCGGCGCAGGTTGAGCGCGCCTGGAGTGCCGCGAATTATCGCGCTGGCGCCGGGCCTGAGCCGCCCTGGCGTCCATCGCGGTGGCGGCGCAGCTGCGGCGCCCCGCTCTACCAGATACTCGTGCCACAAGTAGCCGGTCTCACCGCGATAAACCGTCTTCACCCAGCCATCGATCGGGCTGGTGATCTCCTGTACGACGGTGCCATCGGCCAGGACCGCGATGATCTGCCCGTCCATGCCGGGCTGCGACCGTAATGAGAGCCCGAGCCCGCCGGTACGCACGGTGTAACTCGGCTCTTTCACGCCGCCGGTTTCGGGTGCTGGTGTTGTCGGGGCGGGTCGGGGGGCCGTCGGGCGTTCCGGTAGCACCGTGCCTGCCAGCCGTGCAGCAACGTTGCGGCGAATGCTTGGGAAGAGCGAACGCAGATTACGACCTGGATCCTGATGGCTGTTGCCGCAGACGCCGTCCAGATCAACGTGACCGGCAATGTTCGGGATGTCCCTCGGTGCGTACGGTCCGAGGACACCATGCCCGTACGGGTTGATCTTGTTCGCACGGAACTTCCAGACGAGTATGTCCTCAATGGCGCGTACCATCGCCGCGCTCGCTGGGGCGGAGTTGTACTCCCCGAGAGCGGCTATGCCGATCGTTCCCCAGTTGAAACAGCGCGCGTGCCCGCCGACGACGTTCTCCCCGCCGGCTCGCCCCTCGTAGATGCGGCCCTGTTCGTCAACCAGGAAGTTGTAGCCGATGTCGCCCCACCCGCGGGTTACCGTGTGGTAGTAATAGATAGCGCGAACCGTCGCCGCGGGGTTCGGGTCGTGATTGAGTGTTACCGTCTCGTGGATAATGGCCTTCGTCGGCCGGGTGTATTGCCGACCCCATGTCTCGCGTCCACTGCTGTCGAAACGGAGTCGCTCCTCCGCCCCCCATTGCGACCGGCTTATCACACGCGGTCCGGCCTCTGCTGCATGCGCCACCCCGCCTCTCGCGCCCCGTGTTTCCGGTCCTTCGCGGGAGTCGATGAACGTGAAGCTGATCGATGAGACTTGGGGCAGTCTGCCACGCGCCGGTGCGCTGAGTTGCACGCGATACTGCATGTAGGAACCTTGCTTGATCAGCAGGTTTCCGAAGTTGGTTCCCATGCCGGAGCTCGCGTCATTCTCCGGTTCAATCGTTGACCATGGAGACCAGGCGCGGCCGTCACGGCTGGTTCTCACGAACACGAGGACCTGAGAGTTCTCGCGCTGTGTCGCGTCCCATCGAGTCGCCACCGCGTTGAACGCGAAGCTAGTCCGATGGCGGACGGAGTCAAAGGTCTGGAGTTTGTAGCTGCCTCGATAGGTCTCGGCTCGGCCGGCGGAGTCATTGCGCTCCTGAGCGGTTTGCGTCCAGGTCTCGGCCCGGATGCTGCCATCGCGCACGGCGCTAAGGACCGTCAAGGGTGTCGAGCCAAGTAAGGCGAAAAGCACCGCGTAGATTGGGGCAAGATACAGCGCCCGGTGTTTGGGATAGCTGCGAACCATGTGGTCTCCTCTCGTTTATCGGCGTGGCTTTCTTATTGGCGACAATTTGGTCGTCCACCGTTGAGTCTATGCATCGGCGCTAAACCGCGCGTCAATTTCTGTCGTACTCATCTAAAGGAGGTGTAAAGTTGAGTGATATACTGGTGCCACGCGAATCGGTCGCACCGGAGTGCTGAGGAGAGTCCATGACCCGAGATGAAGCAAACACGCTCCTACGGACGTACACAACTCAGCCGCACCTGATTAAGCACTCCTTGGCGGTCGAGGCCGCGTTGCGTGGGTATGCCAGGCGGCTCGGCGAGGACGAAGAGCTATGGGCCGTCACCGGTTTGCTCCACGACTTCGATTACGAGATGCACCCGGAACCGCACCAGCATCCGGCCCTGGGCAAACCGATCCTCGAAGAGCAGGGAGTGCCCGACGCGGCGATCCATGCAATTCAGAGCCACGCAGACTACCTCGGGATTCCGCGTAGCAGTGCCCTCGATAAGGCGCTCTACGCGGTCGACGAGCTGAGTGGCTTCGTGATGGCGGTTGCTATGGTCCGGCCCTCCCGCAGTTTGCACGACGTGGACGTGCGCGCTGTCAAAAAGAAGTTGAAGGATAAGGCGTTCGCCCGTGCGGTAAGCCGCGACGAAATCCAGCATGGGGCGGAAGATCTCGGTGTGGCGCTCGACGACCACATCGGGCAGGTCATTGAGTCGCTGCAACGTATCGCTCCGGAACTGGAACTCGACGGGACCAACATAGAGAGGGCAACTAGTGGATCTTAGTGACAGGGTCGTCCTGGTGACGGGTGGCTCACGCGGCATCGGTCGGGCGTCGGCGCTCAAACTCGCGGGTTTGGGTGCGAGGGTTGCCGTCAACTACAACCAGAACGAGGAGGCGGCGGCGGAGGTCGTGGCCGCTGCAACTGCTTCCGGGACGGATGCCATCATGGTGCGGGGCGATGTCAGCACGCGTGAGGGCGCCGAGGCCGCGGTGAAGGCGACCGTCGAGCGTTGGAATCGACTGGATATCCTCGTGAATAACGCGGGCATCACTCGTGACCAGCTCATTATGCGCCTCAGTGAGGACGACTGGGACGCCGTGCTTGATACAAACCTCAAGGGCGCGTACCTCTGTAGCAAGCTAGCGTCGCGACAGATGCTGCGTGCTCGCTGGGGCAGAATCATCAATATCTCCTCTGTTGTGGGGCAGATGGGCAACGCGGGTCAGTCGAACTATGCAGCCGCGAAAGCTGGCCTCCTCGGACTCACAAAGTCTCTGGCACGAGAGTTTGCCAGTAAGAACATCACGGCCAACGCGATTGCCCCGGGCTGGATCGAGACGGACATTGTCTCCGGACTCTCTGACGACGCGCGGAAGTTCGTCCTCGGGCAGATACCGCTGGGCCGGTACGGGGAGCCTGATGATGTCGCCGGTGCCGTAGCTTTCCTTGCGAGTGATGCGGCCGCGTACATTACGGGGCAGACGCTCAACGTTGATGGTGGGATGGTGATGGCATAGATCCCGCCCGTCGCATCCGCTGAACGCTTGTGGGACAGGCACTCGTTTGCGCTGAGCGACAGGTTGCGCTGGCTCTTCACAAGGTGCCGGTGACTCGATGGACTTGCTGGTCGCGCGGGGGAGTCCCGTGGTATGCGCGTCACCCCTGTCTATGCGATTACAGAAAGGAACCTCGGTCATGCGGATGATGCTTCACACCGCGCCCGGCCTCGACCGCATTCTTTGGCGGGAGGTGCGTTCGCTCGACCCCGATGCAACGAACGAGGGTGCGCGACTGGTTGGTGGACGCAACAGTCTGCTCCTGGTCGACAGCGACGATCCCGAGGCGCTGTTACACTCCCGCCTCGCGGAGGACCTGTACGCCCTGGTGGCGCATACTCAGGAGCTGGCGCTGAGCCGCAAGGGTCTGGAGCAGTTAGCCGAGCTGATCCACAGGGCGCCCGATTGGGATGCTGGCCTTCGACTTCACGCGCAATTCACGGGTGGCAGGGCGGGTAGGCGGTTAAGCACCTTTCGCGTTCTGGCGCGCGCGCAGGGTGAGCGGGGCTACCAGCGTTCGGAAGCGGCGCGTGCGATTGCCGCCGGACTGCAGACGCGCCTGGGCAAGAACTGGCGGCTTGTCGAGGACGATGCGCAGGTCGAGGTCTGGGTCACGCTGATCGACACGGAAGCTCTGGTCGGGATACGGCTGACGACTCGAACACAGCGCCACCGCGCGAAGGATGCAAATATTCCCGCTTCCCTGCGGCCCGCGGTGGCAGCGGCGCTAGTTTACCTGACCGATCCCGAGGACGACGATCTCTTTCTCGATCCGTTTTGTGGCGCGGGAACAGTCCTCCTGGAGCGGGCCGCAGCGGGCAGGCACCGGCTGCTCATCGGCAGCGACAGTTCCCCGCAGGCACTCGCCGCAGCACGCGAGAACATTGGTCCACGGCACAAGCCGCTTGAACTGCACAGCTGGGACGCGACGCACACCCCGCTCGATGACGGATCCGTCAGCGCCATCGCCACGAATCCGCCGTTCGGCGAGCAGCTCGGCAGCCACGAGCAGAATCGGCAACTGTATCCGCGGTTCCTCAGCGAAGCGCATCGGCTGCTTGCCCCTCGCGGCCGGCTCGTGGTCATCACCTCGGAAACAGAGCTGATGCAGCGAGGGCTCGTCCAGCCTGCCTGGACCGTTACAAGCCGCCTGCCCGTTGGCGTTCTCGGGAAGCGAGCGCAGATCTGGGCGGCGCGCCGGAACGAGGGGTAACTCAGGTGATGCGTGTTGTACCTGCAAGCAGGTGCGTTGCTATCCCACGGCGTCGTCTGTTACCATCGGCGCATGGCAGATAGCGTGAAGATCGGCATCATCGGCGCGGGCACCATCAGTGGCGCGTACCTCGAGAATGGCGAGACGTTCGAGGCGCTCGAAATCATATCCATTGCGGATATCGTGGTGGACCGCGCACGGCAGAAGGCCACCGAGTACAACGTCCCGAAGGCTTGCACGCCGGACGAGTTACTGGCCGACCCTGACGTCGAGCTCGTCATCAACCTCACCATCCCGTCGGTGCATGCCGAGGTTGGTCTAGCGGCGCTGGAAGCGGGCAAGCACGTTTACAGTGAGAAGCCACTTGCCACGGAACGTGAGGATGCGCAGCGTTTGCTTGCAACCGCGAAAGAGCGGGGCTTGCTGGTAGGTTGCGCGCCAGACACGTTTCTCGGCGGAGGACTGCAGACCTGCCAAAAGGCGCTGGACGATGGACTGATCGGCGAGCCGATCGGCGCGACCGCTTTCATGATGGGCCACGGTCCCGAGGGTTGGCATCCCGATCCCTACTTCTTCTACCAGCCCGGTGCTGGACCGATGTTCGATATGGGGCCGTACTACCTTACGGCGCTCGCGACTCTCATCGGACCGATGCGTCGCGTGACCGGATCGGCCCGTATCACGTTCCCGGAGCGCACGATCACGAACGAAGCAAAGTTCGGCGAGAAGATCCCGGTGAACACACCGACACATATCGCCGGCGTGATGGACTTCGAGAACGGCGCTGTCGGCACGATCATCACTTCGTTCGATGTATGGGCCTCGCGCTTGCCTCGGATCGAGATCTACGGCACCGAAGGGACACTTGGCGTACCTGATCCGAACGGGTTTGGTGGTCCTGTGCTCCTGCGGCGCGCCAATGACTCAGACTGGACCGAGCTCCCCATCGAGCACCACTACACGAAAGGGAGCCGAGGCGTCGGTACCGCCGATATGTGTCACGCGCTCCGCAGTGGCAGACCACATCGAGCGAGCGGTGACCTAGCGTATCACGTCCTCGACCTGATGCATGCGTTCCACGATGCCTCGCGTGAAGGCAGGCACGTCGAGGTCACCTCAAGGTTTGAGCGTCCTTCGGCTCTGCCACTTGGCCTGCCTGTTGGCGTGCTTGACGACTAGCGGCTGATACCAGCCTTTGATCGTCCCGTGAAGGTCTGTCTCTCAACTTTCCCTGTGATGAATCTTGCTGACCTTCTCTCCTGTTTTTGTAGCATGACGGCCATCCACCGAGTTTTCACGTGTAGCGATGCCATCGGCACCATAGAGTCATGGGGTGCCGTTTGCACTCAACGATGCGACGCTGGTTGCAAACGTTGCGGCAGCACGCACGTCCGCGCGGTCATTTGCCAACCTCCTGGTGCAATAGAGTTACAGCCTGCATCGACCAGCTTGCAGTTGGTTGACACCCTCCCGACCGCTCCGTAACATGAACCGGGTCATAATGAGTGCCTGACGCACATGAAGGGAGCTTCCTTGCAAGATTCGTTGGGCGTGGTGGTGCTCGCCGCCGGCCAGGGCACGCGTATGAAGAGCTCCAGGCACAAGGTCTTGCATCCCATTGCAGGTCTGTCGATGATCGACCACGTGCTCCGCGCCGCCAAGCCGCTGGCCGCTGCGCATACCGTCGTCGTGATCGGTCATGGTGCCGAGCAAGTGCGGAAGCATGTGGGGGAGGCGGTCACGTACGCCGTGCAGGATCCACCACAGGGCACCGGCGACGCGGTTCGTTCGGCACAGGCGAGCCTTGATGGCCGGGTTGATACCGTGCTCGTCTTACTCGGTGATAGCCCCCTGATCCGACCGCACACCCTGGCTCGGCTGCTCGAGGTGCATCGGCGCGAGCAGTCGCTCGTCACGCTGCTCACCGGCCATACGCACGATCCCGGTCGAATAGTTAGAGACTCGGATCTTCGGGTGTGTGGCATCGTCGAGGAGAAAATGGCAACACCGGATCAGCTTAAGCTTGCGGAGCGCAACAGTGGGGTGTGCGCCTTTCGCGCGGAGTGGCTCTGGCGCCGCCTTGCCACCCTTCAGCGGTCCAGCATCGGGGAGTACCTGCTGACAGATCTTACCGCACAGGCGGTCTCCGACGGTGAGTCAAGCACCAGTTGGCCAGTGAGTGCGGTACTGCTTGATGATCCCAGTGAGGCGATGGGCATCAATACCAGGTTGCAACTCGCGCAGGCCGAACAGGTCGCGCGTCGCCGGTTGCTGGATGAGATGATGCTTTCCGGTGTGACCGTTGTCGACCCGACCACAACATACGTCCATACAGGGGTAGAGGTCGGAGCCGACACCACGCTGCTTCCGGGAACGCACCTGACTGGATCGGCGCGTATTGGCGCTGGTTGCACCATCGGTCCCTCGGCCAGCGTGCATGAAAGCTGGGTGGGTGATGGCTGTACCGTGCAGTGGTCGGTTGTCGAACATTCACGGATCGAGGACGGGGCGGACGTGGGTCCGTATTCGCACTTGCGTCCTGGCTCGCGCATCGGCCGAGGGGTGCATATCGGTAACTACGTAGAAACGAAGAACACGGTGATCGGCGAAGGTTCGGCGAGTGGCCACGTTAGCTATCTCGGCGACGCGGTCATCGGGGCAGACGTGAACATCGGGGCAGGCACGATTACGGCCAACTACGACGGTGTTCGGAAAAACAGGACCACGATCGGGGACGGCGCATTCATCGGGGTGGATACGATATTGCGCGCGCCAGTGGAGGTCGGTGAGCACGGCCGTACCGGTGCTGGTTCGGTCGTCACCCGCGATGTCCCCCCTGACCGATTGGTGGTGGGTGTTCCGGCCCGGCTTGTGCCCCAGCACGCGACCAAGCGGCCGGAGCAGGAGAGGGAGCAATGACAGAGAGCCGGTTGCGCATCTTCACCGGTAACGCCAACCCGCAGCTAGCGCACGATATCGCGGGTGGGCTCGACATGGAGGTGAGCGCCGCGCTGGTCGGCGCATTCAGGAACGGCGAGTCCCGCGTGCGCCTGGACGACAACGTTCGCGGCTGCGATGTCTTCATCGTGCAGAGCACATGCATGCCAGTCAACCACTCGCTGATGGAACTGCTGTTCATGATCGACGCCGCGCGCCGCGCATCCGCGAAGAAGATCACGGCGGTCGTGCCGTATTACGGGTATGCCAAGCAGGAAAAGAAGACCACCGGCAGGGAGCCGATCTCCGCGAAGCTTGTCGCGAACATGATCGCCACCGCCGGTGCGGACCGGCTGGTCGCCGTGGACCTGCACGCACCGGCAATCGAGGGATTCTTCGACATCCCGGTCGATCACTTGCGTGCTGCACCGCTCCTGGTTGATCATTTCAAGCAGGAGGATCTCTCCGACGCAGTCGTGGTGTCGCCGGATGCAGGCGGGGTGCTGCGGGCCAACGACTTCCGCCAGCGCATCGGGGTACCGCTCGCTATCATCGCGAAACAACGTCCCCGTCCCGACGAAGCCGAGATCATGGACATGGTCGGCGACGTCAAGGGCAAGACGGCGATCCTCGTCGACGACCTGGTCAGTACTGGCGGCACCCTCACCGAAGCTGCGGCAATGCTGATCGACAAGGGGGCCAGAAGGGTCTGGGTTGCCGCGACCCACGCGGCTTGGGTCGGTAGTCCAGCCGCCACGGAAGCGCGCAAGCTGCTCAACAACTCCTGGATCGAGCGCGTCGTGATTACAGATACAATCCAGGTGCCACCCGACCAGCGCAATGAGAAGATCCAGATCGTCTCGGTAGCCTCGTTATTGGGCGAGGCGATCATGCGAATACACAAGGACCTTTCCGTGAGTGCGTTGTTCCACTAATCGCAGTGCGATCCGAGCATACAAAGTCCAGCTGATCCACCCTGGTGTATACCGGGATCGTTGGTGTGCTCAGGTCGACAAACATACGGACGACACGATTCGCGGTCGCTGGTCGGTGCCGATTGCCAATGACATTTGTCCTGACTGTGGCAGGCGGTAACTTGTGCTGATGTGATAGTTGATATGCCTTGTCTGTGACGCGTGCCTCCCGGATATCTATACGACCTGTGACATCAGCCGACGCGGCGGCGATTGCCCGCTGGTGGTACTCGCCACCCTACGAGATGTACAGCTTTACTCCCGAGGATGAGGACTGGCTCTTGCGGCCCGAGTTGCGTTACCACGCCGCGTTCGACGAGCACCAGGAACTCGTCGGGTACTTCTGCTATGGGGAAGATGCGCGAATCCCAGCGGCGACCGAATTAGGACTCTACGCGGATGAGAGCCTTCTTGACGTTGGATTGGGTATGCGGCCGGATAGAACCGGCCAGGGACTGGGGCCAGCGTTTCTTTCGGCGGGCCTGGAGTTCGGTCAGCGCAATTTCGGCCCCGACGGGTTCCGCCTCACGGTGGCAGCATGGAACTCGCGCGCGGTCCGCTTGTACGAGCGGAGCGGCTTTTCAGCCACGGGCGCCTTTACGGTTCAGGAGGCGGGGAGGTCGTTTCTCGTGATGACCCGGCTCACCCCTCGTAGCGACCAAGCACGATCGCCGCATTGATCCCTCCGAAACCAAAGGAGTTGCTGATGATGCGGCTCACGCGGGCACGCCTTCCCACGTTCGGCACGTAGTCGAGGTCGCACTCCTGATCGGCCGTACAGACGTTGATGGTTGGCGGCAGGTAGTCCTCCGCGAACGAGAGCAGGCTGATCCCTAACTCGAGTACTCCACTGGCTCCAAGTGGGTGGCCGTGCATGCTCTTCGTGGCGCTAATCGGTACCTTCCCCGCGTTTTCACCGAGGGCAGTCTTTATCGCCACTGTCTCAGCGGCATCCCCGAGGGGTGTCGAGGAGCCGTGCGCGCTCACGTATTCGATCTCATCTGCAGCGCATCCAGCATCAGCCAGCGCCAACGTCATGGAGCGAGCCGCCTGCCTGCCGGAGGGTAGCGGCGCGGTCATGTGGTACGCATCGCCGGAAGACCCGTAACCGAGAACCTCTCCAAGGATCGGTGCACCGCGCCGGAGCGCATGCCCGAGTTCCTCCAGGACGAGCGTCGCCGCCCCCTCGCCCATGACGAAGCCGTCCCGCTCGGCATCGAACGGACGGCACGCACCACGAGGGTCATGGTTGCGCGTGCTCATCGCGCGGATGAGCGCGAACGCTCCGTACGTCAGTGGCGCGAGGGGTGCCTCCGCGCCTCCGGCCAGGATCACGTCCGCATCCCCCAAGCGAATAGCGCGCGTTGCTTCGCCGACAGCCAGCGCACCACTCGCACACGAGTTCGTGTTCGCGAGCTGCGGGCCGTTCAGCCCCAACTCCATCGCGATGTTGCTGGAGCTCGCGCCACCAAAGACGGAGAGGGCAAGCGTCATGCTCACGCTCCGAAGGCCCTTGTCCAGATATTGCCGGTGCTGCTCCTCGGCGTAACCGACGCCACCAAGCGCACTACCCATATAAATCCCGACGCGCTCGCGGTCCTCGCGATCCAGACAAAGCTCGGCGTCCTCCACGGCTTGCATCGCGGCGGCGAGCGAAAACTGTGAGAAGCGGTCCATCCTGCTCGCACGGCGCGCAGGCACGTACGCGGCGATGTCGAAGTCATCCACCTCCGCGGCGACGTGCGACCGGAGATCCGATGGGTCGAACCGAGTGATATGTCGAACGGCGGACGCCTCACGATGCACGCCCTCCCAGAGCCCTTTGCGCGTCTGCCCGATGGGCGTGACCGCTCCCAGGCCCGTAATGACGACCCTTCGGTCCTCCATTTGGCGCATTACCTTCCCGCCTGCGTTTCGGCAAGCTGCTTGATGCGTCTTAGCGTCTTGCCCGCGATGTTGTGGATGAAGACCCGGCCAACGATAATTTCGCCGATCGTGCGGATGAGAGGCGGCCAAGGAAGGCGAAGGTCGTGTTCGATTCGAACTCGCGTGCCGCCGCGCTCGCGAATCAGTCGCCACTCCACGTCCATCCCCTTAGTGACACCGCGAATATGCTTGAAGCGGATCTTTCGCTGACGCGGCAGAGGATACAGCAATGATGTCCAGCGCACCGGGATTCCGTCGCGGGATGCACTCATCTGCACGGTGCGAACGTCACCCTTCGTCCCCAGGAGGCGCACGTATCGGTAATGCGGCAGTATCTCCGGCCAACGCTCGACTGCCTCAGCAAGGGCGTACACCGTTTTCGGGCTTGCCTTGATCCATATCTCGTCTGCCTGCCTCATGCCGATCCTTTCGCTGGACGCGTTTCAGCTGCTACAGGACTATACCCTACTACGAACGTTGGCTACGCTTGCAGCAAATCACGCAGGTAGCGCGGGCTAAGAACCCGCCGGGGATCCTCGTAGTCGCCGAGCACCCCAGCCAGGGTGCGACGAACCGACGGATGTCTCAGTCCGTGTGCTGCGCCGTACTCCAGGAGCTTGGGGTAGCTAACGAACGCCTGCACGAGAAGCACCACCAGGCTCTTCTCACGGAAGGCCGCCTGCCGTGCCTGTGCATACGGGGCGAGCCGCGCTCGGCTCGCGCTCCCATCTGCAAGCGCTGACGCGGCCACGCCGGCTAGAAGCTCGCCGCTCCGGACCGCTCGGTAAATGCCCTCCCCTGTGAACGGGTCGGTGTAGCCGGCGGCATCGCCCGCAAGCGCCCATCCATCGCCGCACACCTGGCTCACGCGCCTAGCCATCGGGCCGACACCTCGAACCGGACGAAGACGGCGTGCCGAACCGAGGCGGCGTGCGATTGCGGGAAACATCCGGAGCGCCTCGTCGAACATACCTTCGCGCGTGCGAGCCTGTCCCTGATATCGGCGGGTATCTAATGCCATCCCAACGCTCACCATCCCACCGGGCAGGGGCGCGAAGCCGCAGTAACCCCACGGCATGACATGCATCTCGCACACGTCCAGGCGAACATCCGGGACGCCATCGTAATGCCCAACCAGTCCGAGCCGCCGCGGCCAGACCGAGCTTATGCGCACCCCTAGATCGCGGCTTACGACGGAATGCAACCCATCCGCGCCGACGACCAGCCGAGCACGTATGGCCGACGGCTCCCCTCGGTTCTGGTCGAGCGCAACTCCGATGGCGCGTTCACCATCACGCATCACGGACTGCACGCGTACGTTCTCGCGCACGTCAACGCCACATCGGCGCGCGTGATCAAGGAGGAGCGGATCGAGTCGCGACCGGGACATTGTCAGAGCGGGCCGGCGGTCATCACCGTCCTGAAATTCGATCCGGACGGTCCGTCCCAGCGGGGAGTGTATCTCCGTTGTGGCGAGCCGTACTGGTCCTTCCTGTTCGTAC
>JADDPA010000078.1 GCA_016782125.1 Thermobaculum sp. | reverse complement strand
GCGATCGTGTAGTCCGTCTCGTGCCCCACGCCGGAGATCACCGGCACAGGCGAGGCGAAGATCGCGCGCGCGACCACCTCCTCGTTAAATGCCCACAGCTCCTCCATGGAGCCGCCGCCGCGCGCCACGATGATGACATCGACGCGCGCCCGCCGGTGCAGGCTCTGGATCGCGGCGGCGACCTTCGTCCCCGCGCCGTCTCCTTGTACCGCCGTGGGCGCGAGCACGACCTCCGCCAGCGGATAGCGGCGGTTGAGCACCGTGAGCATGTCCTGCAGCGCCGCGGCCTGCTGACTGGTGACGATCCCGATCGTCGTGGGGAACCGGGGGAGCGAGCGCTTGCGCTCCACGTCGAAGAGCCCCTCCTCCTCGAGCCGCGCCTTCAATGCCTGGAACTCCAGCTCCAGCCTGCCGACTCCCTCCGGCTGCACCAGGTCCACGTAGAACTGGAGCTTCCCGGTGTCCTGCCAGAGCGAGACATACCCGTGCGCGATGACCGCCTGCCCGTTGCCGAGCGGGGTGCGCACGCGGGCGACGTTCGATCGCCAGATCGCGCACGGCATCTGCGCCGCCCCATCCTTTAACGTGAAATACATGTGGCCCTTCGCCGACTGGCTGAAGTTGGTGATCTCGCCCTCAACCCACACGTCCGAGACTATCGGGTCGAGCGCGAACAGCTCACCGAGATACTGGTTGAGTCCCGCTACGGTCAGTAACTGCACTTCAAGTCCTCGGGATAAGTCGTGAGTATTGAGTAACGAGCAATGCGGAACCCACCCTGCTACTCATTACTCGTCACTCATCACTCGTTACTCATCGCTTCGCTGGTATCCACGAGCATCAGCTCCGTGCCGTACTCGACCGCCTGGCCGTTCTGCACCAGGATCTCGACGACCCGGCCCGCGATCTCGCTCTCAATGTTGTTCATCACCTTCATCGCTTCGACGATCCCCACGGTCTGTCCCGGCGCGATGATATCCCCCACCTGGACGAACGGCTCCGTGCCTGGTCTCGCGGCGCTGAAAAAGCTGCCGACGATCGGCGAGGTGATTGGCAGCACCGATTGGCTGGTCGGCTGTGCGGGAGCCACCGGGGCGCCGACTGGCGCCGCTAGCTGCGGTGCGAACTGTGGGGCCGCGGCTTCGGCGGCTGCGCTCTTGATGAACAGCCTGGTCTCGCCACGCTCGATGCGCAGCTCGGTCACGCCGCTGTCGCTGACCAGCTCGATCAGCTCTCGGAGGCCATCGTCCAGCAGTCCGGTGAGATCGAGCTCGCTGCCTTTGTGCTCTGCGTCCATCGGCCGCTAGCCCACCCGCTCGATGTAGCTGCCGGTCCGGGTATCCACCTTGATGACGTCGCCCTCGTTCACGAAGAGCGGCACCTGCACAGTCGCGCCGGTCTCCAGCGTCGCGGGCTTGTTGCCGCCGGTGGCGGTGTCCCCCCGGAAACCGGGGTCGGTCTGCTCGATGCGAAGCTCGACGGAGGTGGGCATCTCGACATCAATCGACTCTTCGCCGTACATCAGGAGGTCGATGGTCATGCCCTCCTTGAGGTACTTCACGACGTCGCCCAGCAGGCGCCTGCTCAGTACCGGCTGGTCGAATGTCTCGGTATCCATAAACGTGTAGTTGTCGCCGTCGTCGTACAAGAACTGAACGACGCGCCGCTCGAGCCGCGCTTGCTCGAACTTGGAGCCGGACTGGAAGGTGCGCTCCGTCGTGGAACCCGTGCGCAGATTGCGCATCTGAACTCGGATGAACGCGGAGCCTCGCCCCATCTTCACGTGCTGGAAGTCCAGGACCTTCACGAGCTCGCCATCGACCACCACCGTGTTGCCCTTACGCAGGTCTCCGCTTGCGATCATGTCTACGCGTATCCTTCGCTAAATATCGGGCGAGGCTATATGCCCCGTCCCTGGTTCACCCAACCCTGGATCAGAGCACGGGGCCTTTCGCCGCGTGGTTCAGCGACTCATACCCGCCCGCCGTCACCACAACGGTGTCCTCGATGCGCACGCCACCCCAGCCGCTGATGTAAATGCCCGGCTCGATGCTTACCACCATCCCCGTGTCGAGCGTGCTCTCGCTCTCCTTATGGAGGCTGGGCTGCTCGTGGACATCCATCCCGACCCCGTGGCCGAGGCTATGGCTGAACTCCTGCTCGTACCCTGCCCCAGTCAGGAGGTCCCGCGCGACGGCGTCCGCGTCCTTGCCCGACACCCCAGCCCGCACGAACTCCTTGGCTGCGTCGTGTGCCCGCAGCACAAGATCGTAGATCTCCTGGTAGCGCTCGTCGGCGCTCCCGAGGCAGAACGAGCGGGTCATATCCGAGCAATATCCCTCGTACCGCGCGCCCATGTCGATCACCACCGGGTCACCGGCGTTGATCGGCGTGTCACCCGGTTCGTGGTGCGGCCGCGCGGCGTTGGCTCCGGCGGCGACGATCGTCGGGAACGACGGACCCTCCGCGCCGAGCTCTTCCATCGCCTCGTCCAGTGCCCGCGCGACCTGGCGCTCGGTCATGCCAGGGCGCAGCGCCGCAGTCACGCGGCTGTACGCATCGTCCGCGATCTTGCCGGCGCGGCGCATGGTCTCCAACTCCGCGTCGCTCTTGCGGATGCGCATCTCCTCGACGATGCCCTTGACCGGGACCAGCGTGCCACCGTCCTCGATGTTCTCGTGGAGATCCTCGTAGAAGCCATACAGCGTGTAGTTGCGCTCGAAACCGAGCCGCCGTACGCCCCACTCCTTCAGCTTTTCCGGCAGCAGTTTCTTTGAGCGGCCACGTAACTCCACCACCTCCAGCTCCGCGGCCTCCGCGTTCGCCTGGTCGGTGTACAGCGGGTTGACGATCAGCGCCGCCCGGTCGCGCGTCACGAGCACCATCCCGGCGCTCTCGCCGATCGCGCCGTCTGCCGCCGTATAGCCGGAGAGATAGCGTCTGTTGGCAGGTCCTAGAATGAGCAGGCCGTCCAGATCGCGCTCGGCAACGACCTCGCGCACTCTCGCGATGCGGCGTGCATAGTCGGTGGCTGTGTCTGTTGTCATAAGGGGTTCTCCTCCGGGCCGGCGTGCGCGAGCGGAATTATATCACACGTCATCTGCGCCGGAACTTGCGGAACACGGTTCCAAGAATGGTGAGCCCCGCCGACGCTCCCGCGAGCAGTTGGATCGCCCCGCCGAGTCCCAGACCTGTGCGCCAGATGCGCAGTCGCAGCACGATGATCTCCCGCATCGCCTGCAGCACCACCGACGGCTTAGCGCCGGTCGACGTGCCGGCCTGCCGCCGGTAGTGCGTGACCCCTACCTCAATCAGGGAGGCGTGCCGCTGTCGGGCGAGCGACTGCATCTCCAGGTTGATGAGCGCGCCCGGCGAGCGCAGGTCGAGCCCATGCACGAAGGACGCCCGGAAGATCTTGAACCCACAGTCGAGGTCGCGCAGATGGATATTGAAGAGCAGGCGCACCGCCATGTGAAAGATCGCCGCGTTGAGCTTTCGGTGCGGCGGATCCTGGCGGTCGATCCGGTAGCCGGCGACGATGTCGTAGTGGTTGATGTACGGGAGCAGCAGGGAGATGTCGCCCAGGTCGAACTGCCCATCGGCGTCCATGCACATGATCCACTCCCCGTGCGCCTCGGCGAAGCCGCTGCGCCACGCGGAGCCATAGCCCCGGTTGTGTGGATGATGCACTACGCCGATTCGGTCCTCCCGGGCGGCGAGGTCGTCCGCAATCTGTGGGGTGGCGTCCACGCTCCCATCATCGACGATCACGATCTCCCAGTCGGGGATGTTTTCGTTGAGCACCGCGATGCTTCGGCCTACCACGCGCTCCAGGTTGCCCTCCTCATTGTGCGCGGGCAGGATCAACGTGAGTTTTCCGGTTATCGTTGGCACGGCTGAACCTCCTGTCGGACAGGCGTCACTTGTTGCCGCTGAACAGGTAGATCACCGCCCCGATGAGCACGAGGCTCCAGTACGTGATCGTGCGATCGAGCAGCGCGACCGAGCCCGCGAGACCGGCATCATTGATGACCGGGAGTAAAACGGTGACGATCGCCGCCTCGACGACACCGAGACCGGCGGGGGTGAACGGGACGGTCGTCAGCAGCGACGCCGCGAGCGCGATGAAGATGACGAGCGGCAGGTCGCCGGGCACCGCGAACCCGACGCCCAACGCGGCGCACACGAACCAGAGCCGCGTGCTTTCCAGGATCCAGATCAGCGATGTGAGGGTAAGGATCCACGCGGGACGCCGCCGGTACGCGAGAAGCACGCCCTGCTCCATACGCTCGTAGTAAGGCCGAACCCGCGCAGGCAACGCGCGGGCGACCCAGGGGCCGATGTAGCGGAGCACGAAGAGCGCGCCGATACTCAGAATCGCGAGCCCGGCGCCGAACGCGATCAGCGTACCGAAGTTGGGCGGCAGCTTGTCTCGAAATGCGAGCAGACCGGAAACGAGCAGGAGCGAGAAGAGCGCACCGACATCGACGATGCGTTCGGCGAGTATCGTCCCCATCGTCTTGGAGAACGAGACATCCGCGTTGCGCTTCAAAAGGAAGCCGCGATACCCGTCCCCGAGCTTCGCGGGTAGGACGGAGTTCGCGAACCACGACAGGAAGATGATCCGTAGGAGCGTGCGCGTTGGAGGTGTTTGCTCCTCATAGCCGACGTTGCTCAGCACCTGCTTCCAGCGAAGCGTGCGGACGACGAACGTCGAGTAATACGTGAGGAAACCGAGGAGATACAGCAGAGGATTTGCCTGCCGAATGTTCGCCCATACCTGAGCGAACGGAATGTCCTGCCGGGCGAAGATATACGCGATGATCGCGAATGAGATCGCGAACGAGATAAGCGTCCGGGGTCGAAGCAACTGCTTGCCCAGAGAAAGCTCGGTGCCTTCATCCGTCGAGGCCCGGGCCACCATGACAGGTACCGGTTCGCTGTGCTGCGGCAGTGGCCGTGATGGTGTTTCAGCCATCAGCACGCCGTTTGTCGCGGTGGGCAATGAAGAAGATGCGGTCTGCCCGCCCGCGCGACAACCACTGAATTGTCTGTGCCAACCGGAAGCCTCCCCCGCGTTCGGCCCGCAACCTACGCGTCAACGCGGGGCCGCGGAATTATAGCACGCACCGTGGTTACCGCAAAGGCACATAACACGGGCGAGATTCGTCGCGTCCGGCTGGCGGTGGCCACTCCAGGCCGTGTGCATGGAGGACCGAACGCGGACTGGGCACCATGCACAATGCAGGTCGACTTTCTTGTGGAGTCTATCCTAGAGACCCGTGTCAGGGGTGACCTACTATACGAGTGTATTCCTGGATGAGTTCATTGTTCCGGGATGCGTTGGCTTTGGTGGAAGTATTGGAGGAAAAAAGGAG
>JADDPA010000134.1:3318-5375 GCA_016782125.1 Thermobaculum sp. | reverse complement strand
GCCTCCTGCTGAGGCACGACCTCGCATCCACAGTGGGTGTGGTGCCGTCGCTCCACCATCAGGCAGCCGAGCAAGCCGGAGTCGCTGGGTTCACCAGGCACTCCCGCCACCGGCGCCAGATTGCCCGGATAATGAACCGCCGCGCACCCGATTATTCTCCTCAACGGCGGTTCCATTCGGAGGGTCTGCTTCAGCTGCCACTAGAGCCTGAACTACTCGCCTCAGGTTAGTACCTCGTGCCCGCTCGACATACACATCGCTCAGTCCAGCGCAGTTTTCCGACAGCTTGGTGTAACCGCATGCGTGCAGTATCCTCTGACGAAGTGTGCGAAAGACCCCGCTGCCCCGCGAGGCGCCGGCGGCGCTGACGGAGGCGTTCGCCGGCGACCGCGAGAAGCGCGCCCAGTGGGAGGCGTTCCTGCGGCGCGGGCAGCTCGAGGCCGGGACCGTCTCGCTCGACGCCGCGGTTGCCGCCGTGCGGGAGTTCCTGATGCCTCCGACTCTCGCCGCGGCGGAGGACGCCCCGTTCGAGATGGTGTGGCGCGACGGGGGTCCGTGGACCGGACGGGGCTGACGCCCGGCGCCGCCACGGCGCGACGAGCTCCTACGACAGCCGCTGCGCGAGAGACGGGCCGCGATCGGCGCGTAGACGCCGAGCAACCGACAGAGCGTTCCCGATAGCCATCCCTGTCGTATGACGCTCTGCGTGGGTGCGTACCGGCCGTGCCGTGATAAGCCGGGGATGAGGGCGCGGTTGGGCGAGGTACGCCATCGAGAGAGTGTAGAGGCGCGCGGAGCCACGAGGGTCGCCGGACCCCGGTTCGAACATGGGCTGCCGCGAGAGACGGGAGCACGAGTCCATGGGGCCGATCAGCCACCCGCGAGCAAGGGTCGTCTGGGTAGAGCCGGACCGGGGGACCAGGAGACGATCCGCGGTAGCGCCACGGGTGGTACGCCAGTACCGGGCCGTGGGCGAGCGTCGCCCGGATGTGCGGGGTGCGGGTGTCCCGGCACCGTCAGGCGAACGGGAAGTTGGAGCCGTAGCCTGCGCGGGAAACCATGACAAGAGTCATGTCACAACAGACGTATATGGTGTCATGCGAAACCCCAGACGCCTCGCGGAGTTACGCGGATCCTGTTCCCCCTGATTTTCGCATCATGACACTCCTCCACAGTCGCTTACGCAAGATACCTGACGAAATCTCGGCCCCACTTACCCCCTGAAAGGGGCGATTCTGTCAGGGTGCGGCCTTATCCTATGCCCGCTCTCAACAGACAAAGGTTCGTCGGCTCGGCCTGTAAAAGCCGTCACAGAGTGGGCACGGGTGCGCGCCCCTCGCCCGATACGGCGGTCCGGGGTGGTTCCCGCGCAGTCCCTACGGCGTGCGGACCGGTAGCGGCGCACAGCCGCCCTGCTCGGAGGTCTCAGTTCTCCCGAGCGCGGGCCCTTCACGGGAGGGAAGGGGAGCGATGTGCGCACCCCGTCACCGGCCGCGGCTCCACCCCCCGAAGGCTGTACCACACCCATCCGGGCCACTCTCCGACACGCGAGCCCGGGCGGGTGCCGAACCAATCCACACCGCACACGAAGGAGGTCACTCATGGCTGGCAGGTATCCGTTCTCACCTCGTGTCCGGCGCACCGTGCGCACGCTCGCGCTCATCGAGGCCGGTTTCAGCGCCGACCAGGTCGAGCGAGCGACGCGTGTCCGCAAGCGGCTGCGGAGCGTGCCGCTCGCTCCCCGCGCCGATGGTCCCGCCCCCCGGAGGGAGGGCTGAGGCTATGGCCACTATCCACACCTGGATCGAGGTCACCCTCATCTGCAGCTGGGGCTCGCTCGGGGCCGGGCTCATCTTCAGCAGCGTTCGGTGGTACGCCCGAAGACGCCACGCCCGAAGGCAGCGGCATCCCGAAGAAAGGAGGGCATGATGCGCGAGACGTACGGCCGGCTCGAGCTGTATGCGCTCGTGGCCCTCACCCTGGCCGTCCTGATCCTCGCGACCGCGCTGGGGCTCGTCTCGCTGGGGCGGGACGGGTCGTCGGAGGTGACGGAGCCG
>JADDPA010000134.1:0-3277 GCA_016782125.1 Thermobaculum sp. | reverse complement strand
CGTCGTCCTCTCCCCGTAGGCGCGTCCCTCCACACACAGAGCACACACCACACACAAGGAGGTCACTCATGGCAACGATCAAGACCCTCGGCGCGTGGGGTCTCGTCCTCTTCCTCGCCGGCGAGGAGTTCGGAACCCTGGACAAGCTCATCCTGCTGGCCTGGGTTGGCCACATGGGCAGCCTGGTAATCGGCCGGCGCCGGCGCTCTCCCCAACAGCAGTTGCACGCCGCCCCCGCTGGGGAGAGCAGGCGGGTAAGTCCGGCCGGCGCATTCCGGCTGATCCTCGGGGCGGGCTTCGCCCTCGTGCTAGGGTCGTGCGTCCTCATGGCGCTCGGCACGCTCGTGTAGGAGGGTTGGACGATGCTCTTCCAGCTGCTACTCGCACTCGGGCTGATTTACTTCGGACTCAACGTCCTGCTTGGGAGGCTCGCCTGGGCCGTCGCGTACCTCGCGTACCTGCTCGCGAGGGCCGCGTACGACCACGCCCGCCCCAGCCTCCCTCGCGCGGCGCTCTCCGACCCGGAGCCCCCACCCCTCTCCGCGGCCGTGGAGTAAGCGCATGCTCCCATCCGCCGAAGCCGCCGGGCGCGTCCACGCCCGTTTCACGGCCCACTCCCTGACCGAGAGCGAGATGCTCAACCTCACCCGACCATACGGCGATCTGGCCATCATCTGAGTGCCCTCCGGGACGGGAGGGTACGAGGACCTCGCCCGCCACGCGGAGAGCTACCAGGTCAGAGGCATGACTCTCCGGGTGGCGGCGGTGCGGGACCTTTTCAGGTCCAAAGAAGCGTCCGACCGACCGAAGGACCGGCTACTGCTGCTCGAGCTGCGCGAGATGCTCGAACGGTGATCCAGCGTTACACACGGCCGCCGGAGGGTCCGGGGGGTACGTCTTCCCTTCTTCCGGGCTTTTCTGCGCTTAAGTCCCGAAGCCCCACACACAAGGAGGTACCCATGTACACCGCCTGCCACCGGCTGCTCCCCCTCTTCTTCCTCACGGCGGCCGTGCTCCTCGTCGGCTCGCTCGCACTCGGCCTCCTCAGGTCCCGTGTTGAGAACCCAACACATAGAAAGGAGACCTCCATGTTCGAGTCCCTTATCCGCTACCCCGTCACCACCTTCGCCGGCACGTCGCCCGTCCAGTGTCTGCTCGCCGACTGGCGGCAGGCACGCGCGGTCCGGCACGCCCTGGAGGACGCGCTCCTCAAGCTCGAGCGGGTGCTTGAGGACGCCTACCCGCCCTCCGTGCGGGTGCTCGTGCAGAGTTCCGTGCTCGACGGATGCGGCAAGCACGTCCATGGCAGGGCGCACCACACGCCCGAGGGCATACTCATCATCCGCCTTGCGACCGAGACTGCCGGCAAGCCTGTAAGCTTCGACGCGATGGTGAGCGCGCTCGCCGACTCCGTGTTCCAGCAGGCGCTCGGCGACTCCTCGACGGGCGACGCCGAGCGCATGGTGGAGTCCCCGGAGCCGGCCGCGGAGAGCCCCGCCGCGTGGCGGGCCGAGCGGGAGCTGGCGGTCCCGTCCGCTCCCCGGCAGACCGGGAGCGCGCGACCGATGCTGCTCCAGCACACCGATCCGCTCGCCGGCTCGTACGCGCATGAGGCCGATTAGTAGAGAGAGGAGAGTAAGTGCTCGACCTATCCCTACTTACGCCGCAGCAGCGCGAGGCGGTCACCGCGCCGGAGGGGCCGGTGCTCATCACGGCGGTGCCCGGCGCGGGGAAGACGCTCGTGCTCACGATGCGCACCGCCTGGCTGCACCAGCAACTCGCGATCACGCCCGAGACGATACTGGCAATCACCTTCTCCCGCAAGGCGGTCGGCGAGATGAGCTACCGCCTCCGGCGCATAATGGGCCCGAGGGGCGCTCAGGTCAACGTGCGCACCTTCGAGGGCTTCGGGTACGGCGTCATCTCAGTCTTCCACGAGGAGCTGGGCTACAAGCGCTCGAGGCTTACCGTGCTCACGGACGCGCACGAGATCTCCGACCTGATCTCGCGCGCCGCACGGGAGGCGGGCGTCGACGCGCCCGTGGACGGCCTCGCTCTCGCGGTCAACGACGAGCGCTCGACGGGGAGGGTCACGAATCCGGAGGTCCACGCCGTCGTAGAGCGGTACGAGGAGATCCTGCGGGAGCGGAGCGCGGCCGACTTCGTGTCGATGAGCAGCCTGCCGCTCAAGCTGTTCAGGGAGCATCCCGAGGCGCTCGAGCGGTACCAGCTCGCCTTCCGCGCCATCCTGATCGACGAGTGCCAGGACACGAGCGCCCGGCAATACGAGCTGATGAGGCTGCTCGCCGCGCGACACGGCAACGTCACCGCGGTGGGCGACCACTGCCAGTCTATCGTGCGCCACGTAGGCGCTTAGTCAGATTCCTCCCCCAGGGAGGAGAGGTCCGGAGCAAAGGGCCTCTAGGTCAGCGGCTTACCTGGAGACGAAAGTCGAAGGGGACAAGAGCATGCCGTCGAAGCGGAAAGGGAACCGAAGACGTTTAGGGCCCGGTTCCGCCAGACCTGCGCAGCAGGGTGAAAGCTACACTGCCTGAATCCCAGATACCAACGGGATAATGGAGACCCACCCGATCACAACGTCTACAACTCGGGTCTACCAGGATACGGCGATTTAAATAGTGTCGCCGGAACGCTTCGCCTGGTAGGTGGTGAGGAACGACCTCACTCAAGGTATCGAACGGGACACCTAACCTGCGCTACACGTCTGCTAAGCGAGAACGTGGGATCGCCTAAGGGACGCGAGTCCTATGGCGACGGAACCCCCATAGTAGTCCGAGGACGGGAAAGCCGTCCACACGAACGGTGCAGCCAGCATCGTCACCGGCGAAGGGGCAACCCCAGAAATGGGGCCAGAGCCTATCCCCTTAGATAAGGGATGGGCAGGGTAGGTATCTACGAGTCGAGAAAGGCTAGGTATGCGAAATGCAGACCGCCGAAACTTATCTCAGGCTCATCCGCGAACGCGGAAACAAAGGGCTGACGGTGGAACGCGTCTACCGCAGCCTGTTCAACCCCGAGCTGTACCTGCTCGTCTACGGTCGAATCTACGGCAACCATGGGGCGATGACGCGCGGTGTCACGCCCGAAACCGCTGATGGGATGTCCCTGGCCAAAATCCAGGGCATCATCGAGAAACTCCGAGACGAAAAGTATCGCTGGACGCCCGTACGGCGCGTCGAGATCCCGAAATCCAACGGGAAGACGCGACCGCTCGTGATACCGACCTGGTCGGACAAGCTGCTCCAGGAGGTCCTCC
>JADDPA010000073.1 GCA_016782125.1 Thermobaculum sp. | reverse complement strand
GCGGCCGCTGGACGATGGCTCGAATCCCATAACTCCGGGGGAAACATCATCGTAAGCCCGCAACAGAACCAGGTGCCGGGCAGCGCTATGCTGGCAATAGGAGGCTACGAGGGGTTGATGGGCTTCACGAAAGGGCAGCTCGCTCTCCCGCGCGTCGTCCCGGCACGTGACCGGCCGGAGGTGGAGGCAGCACAGTGGGTACTGCAACATGCCAGCGGTGCGAAGACGCGCACGATACTCCAGCAGTACGATGTGCGCCACGTTGTGTTCTACAAGCGGTTCCGCGCACGATCGCTGTGGGACAATGACGTGCGTTACCGGCCCGCCCCATTCCGACGCGAGCAGGCACTGTATCATGTCGCGTTTGAGAACCCAGGCGTCGTGATATTCTCGGTGCGTGGTCGATGAACGTGCAAGATGGGGCGCTAGCGCGAGCCGAGAGCCCGACACAGGCGAGGGCGCAGCCGAAGCAGCGGCTGCTCATCCGCCACGGACACTGGCTGATTGCAGGCGCCTTGGGGCTGGTCCTCTTCGTCGCGTACTTAAATACCCTTGCTCCAACGGTCCTTGCCCAGGATTCGGGCCGGTTCCAGGCGCGCGCATACGTGCTCGGGATCGGCCATCCAACCGGATACCCGACCTATATCATGCTGGGTAAGCTGTTCACCTACTTGCCAGTTGGCGACGTCGCGTACCGCGTGAATCTTTCGTCCGCGGTATACGCGGCTTTCGCGGTCATGCTCCTGTATCTCGTCGCGTCGCGAGTCACAGGAAGCCTTCCCGCGGTGATCGCCGCCCTTGCCTTCGGGGTGAGCCGGACATTCTGGCGAGAAGCGGTTATCGCGGAGGTGTACACGCTCAATGCCCTCTTTCTTTGCGCGGTGCTCCTGTCGCTTGTGATGTGGCGCGAACGGCGAAGCGACCGGTATCTGCTACTTGCCGCGTTTCTGTCCGGTCTTTCGCTTACGAATCACCTTACCAGCGCGCTGCTCATTCCGTGTGGCGGGCTATTTGTTTGGCTGACGGATCGGCGTATTGTGCGCGACTGGCGCTTGATCCTAAAGGCGAGTGGGCTCCTCGTGCTTGGGCTTATGCCGTACTTGTATCTTCCGATTCGCGCGTCAATGGACCCACCACTTAACACCGGTGACCCATCGACGCTGCAGAGATTCCTTGTTCACGTTACGGGACGGCAGTTTAGCGACAAAATGTGGGCCTTTGGTGTTACCGAACTTGCCGGTAGGATCGACGGATACTGGAACCTGCTCCTAAAGCAGTACCATTTCGCATTACTTGTACTTGGACTGATCGGTGCGGTGGCGGGCTGGTGGCGCGATCGTGCCGTTTCTGGAATGCTGCTACTTGTTTTTGTGCTAACGCTGATATACGGGCTCGAGTACGACGTGAACGACGCGTTTGTCTACTTCATCCCAACCTACCTGGTCATGGCAGTCTGGCTCGCAATTGGCATCCACACCCTGCTTGGCCCCATAAGACGTCTGTCGCGCACTGACCTTCGCCTTGCGAGTGTCGTTGGTATTGCCGTCGCGCTGCTGCTCGCCGTTGGCCAGACGTGGGCGCTGCATGGTCCCATCGTGGACGCAAGTGAGCTGTACGCGCCTCGGCGACTCATTGACCGAGTCGCGCAGGCACCGCCTAACGCAACGATCTACGATACGGAGAACACTACACCGTTGCAGTATATGACGCACGTAGAAGGGCGCAGAAGGGACCTAGCGATCCTCCAGGTGAGGACACGTGACGTCAGGGAAACTTTGGACCGTCACCTGGCGGAAGGACGTAAGGTCTACTTCTTTCACACACACTACCGTGGGCTGTTATCCGAAACCGGTCGTGGGCTGCGCAAGGAGTACGGGTTGTGGCGAGTTGTCGAGTGTAAGCAGGTAGGCAACAGCTCCCCTGTTGCAGCACCGACCGTCCAGCTTGGCTGTAACCCGCTTCGACCGCCGCAATCACGGGCCACGAGTCGGTGAGCCGCTCGATTAGGCTGCCCCATAATGGTCGCATTACACGCAGACGGTTCCTGGGGCTCGCTGTGCTCGGCGCGGCTTCTTTGGGAGCCGTAGCCGCCGCGGTTCGGATCGGTGTGTGGGGCCACGATGCTCGTGAAGGACCTGGCGCACAGCGCCACTGGGTGACATCGCCCAACCACAGGATGGGCCTCGATGGCATGGGAAATGTCGTCGTTCTGCGTCGTGGAGACGATGTCACATTACCACTCGCCTCTAGGCGTAGCGGCCTCTCGCTGTACGATCCTGTAGCAAATTCGAGTTCCTGGGTGTCTGGCACGATGCGGGAGCAGGATGGCGTAGTTAGTCAGATCTCCCAACTTGAGCCAGACGATATCGCGGTGGAGGCAATCTATCGGTTTCTCGATGACGGGGCGCTGGAGGTCAAGGGCTGGGTTGCAGACATGTCCGGGCGCGACCGAGTACTCGACATTGTTTTTTCCCTCCCGCTCATGTTGCACGGTGCATTGTGGCAGTCCGGACTCGCAGAACCTGAACGCCTAGCGGCAACAGACGCGGTGTCGGCGCAGGAACACATGCCTGTGGCGGTAATTGGCGGTATAGGGGGGCAGTACGACCTGGCATTCTCGGTCCCACCGGATAACTCGGTACTCTTTGAGATCCAGCCCGACCTCGAGAACCAGGCGTTTTCCTTGCGACTCAAGTTCGGCCTGTCAGCGGCTGCTAGTGGTGCGCTGCGGAGCCGTGCACCGTTTCGCTTCACGCTGGACATCCTGCCCGCGGGCGCTGGCTTACGGTTCGCGCTCGAGCGGTACTACGCACGGCACCCAGAGGCGTTTGCCTCACGAGTTCGCCGCTATGGTTTCTGGCAGATCGCGCCGCGCGATGCATACGCACGTCCGCAGTATTATGGCTTCCACGAGACCGGCTATGCACAGGGTATGGCTCGCAACCTCGCTGAGTATGAGCGTAACGACGGGTGGGGGCTGGACGAAGAGGCAGGCGTCTACACGCTGGCGTACACGCTCGTAGGGCAGGGGGAAATCACCAACCTCGCGGCGCTACCAAAAGGTTACGACGCGGCTCTACGGGCCCTGACCGAATGGACCGGATCGGCCAATCTGTTCGGCGGACCGTCACCCAATCTACCCAACAGCTACACGGATGTCGTTCAACACAAGCAGATAATCGAAAATAGTGCCCTGCATGTCGCGGCAGATCGACCTCATCTTGTGCGCCGGACGACCGCCTGGGGCGGCAACTCCGTCACGTTCCCACTCAACCCCAATCCCAACCTTGGGCGGCACTCCCCAACAATTGCCCGGTACATGCTAGACCAGCATGTGCCGCTCTTGCTGCGTTCCGCCAAGGTGGATGGCATTTACGTTGACTCCCTCGAAGCATGGGGGAACTTCTACAACTATCGGCGCGCCCACTTCGCCTCCGCGCGTATTCCGCTGACCTACCAGAAAGACCGCCGGCAGCCGGCGCTGTACAATTCGTTCTCTCATCAGGAGTATCTGTGGGAGCTGCGACGTCGGCTGAATGCTGCCGGCAAGGTGCTAATGGGCAATGGGATCTCGGAGACGCGCGCGTTCAACGCGTTCGCGCTCGACGTTATCTGCGCGGAACGGACCTTTGAGTCACTACTCAACGACGAATCGCGCCTCGCTTTTTACCGGACGGTCGCTCGGCAGAAACCGGTCCTGCTGATGATTTACGAGGGATGGGAGCGAGAGCAAAACGTCGAGCGGCTATGGAAGTGGGCGCTCCTGTACGGACTATTTGTGTCCTCTGGACCTCAGAACGCCGAGTATGTAACACCGGTGAATGAGGTGCGATACCAGGACAAGTATGCGTCGATCCTCATACGGCTTGCTTCAGCGGGCTGGCAGCCGCGCACAGGGATCGGCACGGCCGACCCGCGCGTGCGGATCGAACGGTACGGAGACGGTTCGCACTTTTTCATCGTCATGTACAATACAGGTCCGTCTGCAACCCAAGTGAGAATGCAGGTTGACGCGGAAGTCGTACTGAGCGGTGGGATAGCGCGACTCCGCGACGTTCTGGTCGGGGAGGATTTGAGTCCTGCCGTACTGTCGGGTGCTGAGTTCCGGGTCGGGGTGGATGAGGTCCGCGTTCTGGAGATTTGGGAGACAGACCCTCAAGGCCGTATATAATCTGGTCCGTCTAGGGACATCTGTTGCGCCTGCCGTACTGGAGGTCGGAGGGGGAGAGATGGCATCGCAGTTCACGATAGGCATCGAGGAAGAGTTTCAGATCGTCAATCCGGAGACGAATCAGCTCGTTTCTCACGTTGCCCAAATGCTCAACGAGGGCGCCGAGTTGTTTGGCGATCAGATCAAGCCGGAGATGCTGCAGAGCGTCGTCGAAGTGGGTACGAAAATCTGCGGCGACATCAAGGAGGCGCGCGATGAGTTGCTCAAGCTACGCTGTGGCTTGCTCTCCCTGTGCGAGCCTGAGGGACTGGTAATCTCAGGTAGCGGTACGCACCCATTCAGTGATTGGCGTGACCAGCAAGTGACGGAGAAGGAACGCTACCAGGAGATGCTCGCCGCGCTCGGTGACGTTGCACGGGGGCTTATTATCTGGGGCCTGCACGTCCATGTGTACGTGCCCGACCCCGATATCGCGATGGATGTCTTCAACGAGGCGCGATACTTCCTGCCGCATCTTCTGGCCCTCTCCACCGCCTCACCGTTCTGGGTGGGCAGGCCGACAGGGCTGAAGAGCTACCGGCACGTGATCTGGAACCAGTTGCCGCGGACTGGTATGCCGGATGCCTTCAAGTCGTGGAGCGACTACGAGGGCTTCGTGGACCTGCTGGTACAGACCCACTGCATTGAGGATGCGACGAAGATCTGGTGGGACTTGCGGCCACACCCGAAGTTTCACACCCTGGAGTTCCGGATCTGCGACATGCAGAGCAGGGTTGAGGATACGCTCGCGCTTGCCGCGCTTTCTCAGGCCATCGTCGCGAAACTATACTACCTACGCGCTCAGAACCTTGGCTTCCGCCAGTATCCACGGGCGGCGCTCTCTGAGAACCGATGGCGGGCGATGCGCTATGGCCTCGGGGGCAAGCTCATAGACTTCGGGAAGCGCGAAGAAGTGGAGGAGCGCACGCTCATCGAGGAACTTCTGACGTTTGTCGACGACGTGCTCGACGAACTGAACTGTCGCGCCGAAGTCGAGCACATCCACTCAATCCTGGAGACCGGTACCAGCGCGGACCGGCAGCTCGCGGTGTGGGCAGAGACGCAGGACGTCCAGGCTGTAGCGAAGATGCTCGTGGAGGAAACGATGGCCGGCATGGAGCCGATGGAGAGTGATCTGCGCGGCATGCCCCGCCGGTAGTGCTTCCCACGCCAGGCTCCGTATCCCGCACGTTGTCATCAAATTAGTTCCGTGTCGGATGTTGGCGTGGGTAAAGCGACCCTGCGCGACTGTCTGCTCCCAGTAGATCCGCGCTACAGACTTTGGCTGACTGGTAGGCTGTCTGTCATTCCGAGCGTGCGAGGAATCCATGGTACGGGCTACGCATCCCTCACCGCGTTCATGATGACATTGAGCAGGGATTACACGGATTGCTTATGACTTCGGCTTACTCCGGGCTAGAGCGAGTGAAGAAACG
>JADDPA010000140.1 GCA_016782125.1 Thermobaculum sp. | reverse complement strand
GACATCCTCGACAAGGCCGATGGCATCAGCGCCGAGACCGTTGACCAGACCCACATGTTCACCCTCCCGCAGACGTACGAGGGCCTGCTGCTGCGGATGGGCGAGAAGGGCAACGATGGCGGCCAGTTCTTCACCCCGCGCGAGATCATCCGCGCGATGGTCCGGGCCGTCGCGCCCCAGCTCGGCGAGACGATCTACGACCCTTGCTGCGGCACCGGCGGCTTCCTCGCCGAGGCGTACGAGCACATGAGCGCCGGGCTCGGCGACGAGGCAACCGGCGAGCAGCTCGAAACCCTCAAGCGCCGCACCTTCTACGGGCGGGAGAAAGAGGACCTCATCTACCCCATCGCGCTCGCCAACCTCGTGCTCCACGGCATAGACGAGCCGCACATCTGGCACGGCAACACCCTCACCGGCGGCATCGCGTACGACGGCCTCTTCCGCGGCGCGCCCGATCGCTTCGACGTCGTGCTCACGAACCCGCCCTTCGGCGGCAAGGAGGGGCGCGAGGCGCAGACCAACTTCGCGTACCGGACCGGCGCGACCCAGGTGCTCTTCCTGCAGCATGTCATCGACTCCCTGGAGCCCGGCGGCCGCTGCGGCATCGTGCTCGACGAGGGCGTCCTGTTCCGCACCAACGAGATCGCGTTCGTGCAGACCAAGCGCCGGCTGCTGGAGGAGAGCGACCTGTGGGGGATCGTCAGCCTCCCCGGCGGCGTGTTCTCCGCCGCGGGCGCGGGCGTGAAGACGAACCTGTTGTTCTTCACGAAGGGCCGCCCCACCGAGCGCATCTGGTACTACGACCTCTCGGACATCAAGGTGGGCAAGAAGACGCCCTTCACCGTGGACCGCTTCGAGGAGTTCTTCCGGCTCCTCCCCGAGCGCGGCGAGAGCGACCGCAGCTGGAGCGTCTCCATCGAGCAGGTGCAGGCGAAGAACTACGACCTCAAGGCCGTCAACCCCAACGTGAAGAGCGACGAGGACACCCGCAGCCCTGAGGAGCTGCTCGACCTCATCGAGGCGAAGGGCCGCGAGGTCAGCGCGGCACTGGCCACCCTGCGGCGAGGGTAGAGGTAGGTTTCTGCGATGAGAGCTTTACCTTCTGTTTCGGAGCGACGGAGTGTGCCGGCGCGAAGAGGCCGGGGTTGCTGCCCCGGCCTCGTGTGCTTGGTGTCCTGCTGGGGTGCCTAGCGGCGCCTGATCACCCCGTACCCGCTCGCCGCCAGGAGCGAAGCGGCCGCGGCCGCGGTGCCGAGGGGCAGGCCACCGGCCAGGCCGCCCGCGCCCGTGTCGGGCAGCTCCTCGGGCATCTCGCCCTGCTGGTCATCCTGGGCGTCGTCCTGCGTATCCTCCTGCTGGTTGTCGGGTGTCTCCTGCTCATCACCCGCACCGGTGTCCTTGCCGAAGGTGTACCACGCGGTGTTGGTGAAGTCGGTGTTCAGCACCTCGGGCTCATCGGTTAGCTCGCCGGTCTGGAAGAGGGAGGTGGCGTTGCCGTGGAAGAATTCCGCGGTCTCGATATCCGTCTCCACCGCCGCGGCATAGCTAAAGAATAGTTCCGTGCCCTGCGGCAACTCCACCTCCGCGCTATAGGTGTTGCCGTCGCCCACACAGTCCTCGTCGGAGACGACCGTGTCCGCGAACTCCGCGTCCTCGGGCTGGCCGCAGAACAGGATGAAGGCGAAGGGCGGCCCCTCATCCTGGGACTCGAACAATCCCTCGAACTCGTCGCGGGTCCCGTAGAAGGCCGCGAACGCCCGGTCCTCGGGCACCGTGCCATTGAGGGTCAGCTCGAACGTCTTGGTGACTGTACCCTTGCCGCCGCCGGACTGCTGGTTGTCCGGCACCTGCTGGTCGTCGCCCGCGCCGGTCTTGCCGTCCTGGGCGAACGCCGGGAATGCCAGCATCGCCATCACCAACAGGGCCGCTAGAGTCGCTCGTAATGCCTTCACCTTAGCTCCTTTACTCCATCTCCGATCGCACAACTGGCCGCCACACCGTCAGCGGCCGCCCGCAGTATACATGGGTCCGAAAACGTGCACAAGAGGTAACAAGCGGAATGTGGCAATCCGAGACCGCTGGCCGGGAAGTCCCACCAGTCAGGCGAGCGAACGCCAGAATATGGGACCAGTGCACGCAGGCTCGCGTGTACACGGCTCAACGTCTCTACGCACCACCGTACGTCTTCGTGATGGAACGCTCCGGCAGGCCGAGCAGGCGGACGAGCGCCAACTCCTCCGGCTCCAGGTCGAGCTGGCGCGCGCGGATCATCTTCTCCGCCCCGCGGGTGTACCCGTCGAGCGTCTTGCCCTCCGCGTAGCGCTCAAACACCACCGGGCTGATGTACGATGCGCGCGCCACCGCGGGCGTGTTCCCCAGCTTCTCCGCGACCTGCTTCACGGTCTCGGTGATGTTCTGCTTCATCTGCCGCTCGCTCGCCGCGGGGCCGAGGTCCGCCAGCGTCTCCGCCGCGTGCAGCGTGCCCGCCCACGTGCGGAAGTCCTTCGCGCTGATGCCCGGCCCCATTACCTCGCGGATGTACGCGTTCAGCTCGTGACCGTTCACGGTGCGGATCTGGCCCTGCTCGTCGATGTACTTGAACACCCGCGTCCCGGGCAGGTCCATCAGGACCGCGATCACGGCGTGCAGGTCCTCGTCCACGATGATGTGATTCTGCCGAACGCCCTTCTTCCCCTTGTAGCGGAACGTGATCGTCCCCCCGTCGAGGCGTACGTGGCTCTTGAGTAGCGTGGTGATGCCATACGTCTTGTGCCGCTTGACGTACTCCTCCGACCCAACCCGGAAGTACGACTCGTTGATGAGCCGCACCAGCGTGGCCATGATGCGCCGCTGCTCCGGGTCGGTCGTTGCCTGCAGGTGCTGGTTCGTGATCTTGCGCATCCGGGGCAGGCTCCCGGCGAACGTCCCCAGTTTGGCGAACTTGCGCGCCGCCTGCCGCGCGACGAAATCCGGGTGGTACAGGTACTGCTTTCGCCCCGCGGCGTCGAAGCCCGTCGCCTGCAGGTCGGCGCTGAAGCTCGTGCTGATGCGCACGTCCTCCCACGCAGGCGGGATGCGCAGGCTCCGGATGCGCTCCAGGTGCGGCGCGCTGCGGATCGGCTCCCCCCTCACGTTGACGTATCGGAAGCCCTCGGCGGGGTTGCCCTCGCGCCGCCAGCCCCGACGCTTGATCTGCGCCGCGGGCGATAGCTCCCCCTGCCGGACGGCATCGTGCTCGACTTCCTGCTTCAGATCCTCGGCGTTCGACTGCAACCCGGTCCCCTGTGGCTCTCTTCCGCTGCTCGATGTGTGCGCGTGGTGTCCCCGCAGGGCGCAAGACGGCTGCCATTCGCGCGGGTTCTGTTGTGCTACGATGATGCGACCATTACAAGGTTATACAGCAGCGCAATCCGCACGGGAGGAACCGATGGCAATCAACACGAGCGCGAGCTACAGCCTCACGCTGCGCGCCGAGATGGAGAACCGCCCCGGCGCGCTCGGCCTCGTCACGAGCGCGATCGGTGAGCTCGGCGGCGACATCGGCGCGATCGACATCGTGCGCGTCAGCCCGCAGCACACCGTGCGCGACCTCACGATCAACGCCCGCAACGACGCCCACGGCCGCGAGATCGTGGAGCACGTCCGCGCGCTGCCGGGGGTCGAGGTCGTGAACGTCTCCGACCGCACCTTTTTGATGCACCTCGGCGGCAAGATCGAGGTCGCGAACCGCGTGCCCGTCAAGACCCGCGACGACCTCTCGATGGCGTACACCCCCGGCGTCGCGCGCGTCTGCCTGGCGATCGCGGAGGACCCTGCCCGAGCGTTCTCGCTGACGATCAAGCGCAACAGCGTCGCCGTCGTCTCCGACGGCAGCGCGGTGCTCGGCCTCGGCAACATCGGCCCGCAGGCCGCGATGCCCGTGATGGAGGGCAAGGCGATGCTCTTCAAGGAGTTCGGTGGCGTGGACGCCTATCCCCTCTGCCTCGCCACGCAGGACCCCGATGCGATCGTGGAAGCGGTCGCGGCGGTCGCGCCCGGCTTCGGCGGCGTCAACCTGGAGGACATCTCCAGCCCCCGCTGCTTCTATATAGAAGAGAAGCTGCAGGAGCGGCTCGACATCCCCGTGTTCCACGACGACCAGCACGGCACGGCCGTCGTCGTGCTCGCCGCGCTGCTCAATGCGCTGAAGATCGTCGGCAAGCAGATGGGCGCGATCCGCGTCGTGATCAGCGGCGTCGGCGCGGCTGGCATCGCGGTGACGAAGATGCTGCTGGACTCCCACGTCGGCTCCGTGATCCTCGTCGACACGCAGGGTGCGGTGTACGCGGGCCGTGAGACGGGGATGAACCCCGTCAAGCACGAGATCGCCGCCGTCACGAACCGTGACAGTGAGGCCGGCGACATCCACCAGGTACTTGCGGGGGCGGATGTCTTCATCGGCGTGAGCTCCCCCGGCCTGATCGACGCGACTGACCTGCGCGCAATGGCGGCAGACCCCATCGTGTTCGCGCTCGCGAACCCCGTGCCGGAGATCATGCCCGAGGAGACGGGTGGCCTCGCACGCGTCATCGCCACCGGGCGGTCCGACTACCCGAACCAGATCAACAACGTGCTCGCGTTCCCTGGGATCTTCCGCGGCGCGCTCGACTGTCAGGCAACGCGCATCAACTCCGAGATGAAGCTCGCCGCCGCCCGCGCTATCGCGGAGACAGTCGCCGACACGGAGCTCAACGAGGAGTACATCGTGCCCAGCGTGTTTAATCGCCGCGTGGTGGAGCACGTCTCCGTCGCCGTCGCCGCCGCGGCCCAGCGCACCGGAGTCGCCCGCCGCCAGCTGAAGAACGTTCCCGAGGAGGAGGTCGCCGGCATGTACTGATGCCGGTTGCCCGAGAAGCGCAACCTCGCGGGCTGGGCCCAATCACGGGATCTCGGCCCGGCGGCATGGCACCCGGGTGCCCTCGGGAGTTATGCGGACTCCGGCTGAACGGCAGTGTACCTGTCATTCCGAGCCTGCGAGGAATCCGTGGTCGGAGGTACGGATCCCTCACTGCGTTCGGGATGACATGCAGGGTGGTTCAAGCGGCTTGCGTATCACCTTGGATCGTGTCCCAAGCCCGCCTCGCGGGCGCGGAGTACCGCCTCCGCGCGGGTCGCGACCTGTAGCTTCCCCAGGATGTTCGAGACATAGTTCGCCACCGTCTTCGCGCTCAGCGAGAGCAAGCGGGCGATCTCGGCGTTCGACGTGCCCTCGGCCATCAGGTGGAGCATCTCGCGCTCGCGGTCGGTGAGTGTCGGGAAGTGCTCTCTAGGTACGGCGGTGCGTGCGGTCGTGAAGAAGTCCATGAGCCGCGCGGCGATGCCAGGGCTGAAGATGGCCTCGCCCCGGACCACGGCGCGGATCGCCCGCAGCACGTCGTCCTTCTGGGCGTCCTTGAGCACGTACCCGCGCGCACCGGCCCGCATCGCCGTGAAGACAGTAGCATCGTCCTCGAACATCGTAACCATCAGCACCCGCACACCCACGTTCCACGCGAGGATCTGCCTCGTCGCCTCGATCCCAGTGAGTCCCGGCATCCTGATATCCATCAGTATCACGTCCGGGTGCAGCAGCTTCGCCTGCGCCACGGCCTCCTCACCCGTCGTCGCCTCGCCCACCACGACGATGTCGGGCGTCGTCTCCAGGAACATCCGCATCCCGTCCCGGAAGAACGGGTGGTCGTCAGCGATGAGGACGCGCAGCGGGTCCATCCGATTCCTC
>JADDPA010000168.1 GCA_016782125.1 Thermobaculum sp. | reverse complement strand
CCACTTCCTCCGGTGAGGGTATCCGACCCTTCCAATGGAAGATCCGCAAATAGCCGGACCAGCGTCGCGTCAAAGTGCGAGCCCGAGTCACTGAACAACCGGCGGAGAGCTTCGCGATGACTGCGACCCCTGCGATATGGACGGTCCGAGATGATGGTGTTGTAGGCGTCGCATATAGCTATGATGCGGGCACCAAGCGGTATCTCCTCGCCGCGGAGGCCTGATGGATAGCCGCTCCCGTCCCACCGCTCATGATGATGCATCACGATGGGGAGGGCCATGTCTAGCGCCGCGATCGGTGACAGGATTCTGACGCCCGCGCCGACGTGCGTACGCATCATAATCCACTCGGCTTCGTCGAGCGGGCCCTTCTTGTTCAGCGTCTCTTCGGGGATCGCAATCTTCCCGATATCATGCAGCAGACCCCCTACGCGGACCGCCTCTACCATATCCGGAGAGCAGCCGGCAGCGCGCGCGAGCATCGTGCCAAGCAGGGAGACGCTGCGAGAATGCCCCTCCGTATAGTGGTCCTTCGCATCAATTGCCGCGGCCAAAGCTGTTACTGCCTGAACCGTGTGTCGGTACCCGACTTCCTCGTCGGGACGAAGATTGACAGTAGTAGGGTCAGTCCCTTCTTGCTGCAGTGAGGCGAGCTGAGCGAATCGGGCCTCCAGATTGGCGATCAAGTGCGGTCCCAGGCGCGACGATGGCATAGACAGATGATTCAATTGTTGGGCGAACAACGCCTCCAAGCCTCGCAGCGTACCCAGCTCGCCCGCTGTGCGGACCTGATTGCGGCCTCCATGCTTGGCCAGATACATCGAATGATCGGCGGCGCGGAGCAACTCATCGGCGTTGGTCCCATGCTCGGGGTAGGCGGCAATCCCAACGCTCGCCGTCAGTCGTCCCGGCAGTGAAGTGGTGTTCTCTTCGTGGATCGCCGCAATCGCTTGGCGCACGCGCTCCCCGAGAGCGACCCCGGTCTGTGCTTCTGCCTCAGGAAGTATCGCAACGAACTCCTCTCCGGCGTATCGGGCCGCGTAATCTCCGCGCCGGAGCGCAGATCGTAGCGTACTCGCGACTGTACGCAGTGCGAGATCGCCCGCTGCGTGCCCAAAGGCGTCGTTATATTGCTTGAAGTGGTCGATGTCGAGCATCAGCACGCAGAGAGAACGCTTGCGGCGGTGCGCTCGAGCCAGCTCGGCGTCGAGATACTCCTTGAGCGCACGATGATTGGGCAAGCCGGTGATCGCATCCGTGGTAGCCTGCTCTTTTGCGTGCTCGTAGAGACGGGCGTTCTCCAAGGCAAGCGCCGCCTGATTGCCGAAGGCGCGGGCGATATTCGCATCGCTCTCCGAGAAGGAGGGCTCGGGCGACGCGCGCAGCAGGAGCAGATCGCCGACCCATTGGCCGCGCGCGGAGATTGGGATGCGCAGTAGCGCTGCTGGAGGCAGACCGTCCCCGTCCCTACCCAACGCGCCGATTGTCACGCCGTCGGTCTGCTCCGGGGCACGTAAATGGGACAGCAAATTTCCCTGCAGAACTAACTTTGCGAGATACGCACCGCCAGGAAGCGCGTCGGTAACCCACTCCTCCTTCGGCAGGAGCAGTGGATCCGTATCCTCCGGCTGCCCTGTAGCCGGTCTCAACTGCAGTATGGCCACATCAGCACCGACTAGGACCCTACCCTGCCGTGCGATTCCTCGTACCACAGTCGACCATTCCAAGCTACCTGGTAGCGCAGCAGTGGCCACATTGAGCTCACGCGCTCGCTCCAGTTGCTGGGCCAGTGCGAGCTCCGCGGTGCGTGCGCGGTCCAATTGGCGCGCGAGTGCGAGCTCCGCCGCGTGTGCCCGGTCCGAGAGGAGGCCGGCGAAAATCGCAGTCATGGTGATCAAGCCAATGGTGAGTAGGGCCTGCGCGATGGGAGGCGCTGTGTTACCGCTCACTATGTAGCCGGCGACGAGGTAGCCCAGTGCCGCTGCGGCACTCGAAAGCAATGCAACCTGCCGTCCGAACCGGACGGACGCATGGGCGACAACCGGGAAGTATCCAAGCACAAAGGGGGAACCAGCACCTCCGGTCACGGCAACAATTGCCGTGCCCATGGCGATGTCGAAGGCGCCGTACGCATAGGCTTTGAATAGCATCTCGGAGCGACCGCTGTCCACAGCTCGACCGCTGTCCACAAGTCGGCCGAACATCCAATTGCACGCGCCGGCGACCGCCAGGACCGCGTACACCAGCACCAAGTTGGGTCCTTTGAGACCGAAGAACGGTGCCGCGACGCAGCACAGCACGATACCCAGCCATCGAATGCCGTATATGCGCCGCTCAAGCTCTAGGTTTGCCGACGATGTCGGCGACAGGCGTTGGGCGGCCAGATAACGGGCTACATCGGGTGGGCTGGACGGATGTTCGCCCGTCAGTCTGTTGGAGTCGGGCTGCACGACATCTGGACCGGACCAAGGTCCGTTAGTCGATGCCGTGGTCGCTGCTTGCTTCCTCTTCACAGTATGCTCCCAGGCTCGATGGACTCAGTGGCCGCGCGCGGCCCGAGCCCAATCCGGTCGCATTGTACACCAACCAAACGCCTCATGAGTGCGCGGGCGGGCGTACCATCGGTCGATATTCAACGGGACATCGGTCGCGGAATGAAATTTCGATGCTCACCCCGATTGCCAGGTGTGGTAGTCGTGCGACGCATAGACCCCGGTGACAACCTCCACCAACCGTACCAGGCCTCTCTCCGCGGCACCGTCAGGTCGGAGCGACGCATTCAGCAACGAATGCACCTCCGCGACGTGTATCGCCAGTCGCTCCGCCAGCTGATGTAGCGCGCGCACGTGGCATTCCGATGCCGATAGCCCTGGCTCGGAACGGGAGATCGCCGCGGCCGCGGCCACCAGCATGTTGACGTTACGCTCCCGAATATCTCTGCGCCAGCTGCGCAGGTCGTTTGCCAGGCGCACGGCTTTGGCACATGCCTCGACGACGGGGATCAGCGAGGGCAATCGGTCGGCAAGTTCGGGATCTCGATACGTGAGAAAGCAGGTCGCCAGATAGTGCGGCACGCCGATGCTGTGGAGGAGCGTCCGCATGAGGACATCGTAGGGTGGGACGTCGGCTGGCAACAGGATTGGATGCTCCGATGCCGGCTGGTCTGATATGCCAGCGTACAGAGAAGCCCCGAGCTCCCGTTGCACGACGATGCCATCGATCATGCGCCCGAAGGTATCCTGCCAGTATGCGGTCAGCGTGATGTCCGGCTCAAGAGCCATCAGCCTGAGCCTGAGTTCGTCGAGTGCACAAAGCAGTTGCTCGCCCGAGGAGAGTGCAGTGCACGACCACGAGCAACTGCTGTGCAACGAATGGTAGGTATCCCCCGCCACCCCACCGACGGCTGCCTTACACTGATAGGCCAGCTCATGCAGTGCTGAACTCGTCACCCAATCCTGATCCACCAACTCATCGAACGCAGCGATCCACAGCGACAGCAGTCCAATGAGAGAGCGGTCGGCCCTGGGGCGGTCCGCCAGGTGTGCCGCGAGGGTCAGCGCGAGCGCGGGCAAACGGGCTCGGTTGAAGATGGGATACCGGTTAGCCCACCTCTCCAGGTCGGTGCGCGCCTCAACCAGCTGCTCTGTCCGAACTACCACGGTTCTCCTGGTCGATTCATACTCACCCAACGCGGTGGTAGAGGATCAGCGCCGCGATGACCGCCGATCGGACAACGGCATAGGGCGTGTACAGACCCTTGCCGATCCAAAGCTCCGGATAGTCGGTGTCATCAAAATGTTCGGAGAGGTAGATAGCCCCGCGCTGGAGTGCTCGTGCGGCGTCGAGGGGGGAGTTGGTGGGTAACGCGCTCAGCGCCTGCATCGCGTATGCTGTCTCCTCGCTGGTCCCTCCGTACTCGCCCCACGCTCCGTCGGAACGCTGGGTTTCCAGAAGCCAGGCTTCCGTGCCGGTTAGGAGATGGCCCGCGATACCACCTGCGGCGAGCGTCACATGCGCCGTGGCATAATAGGGTGAGACATGCCACTTGTCCAGCCAGTAGGACCTATCGAGCTGACGTTCCTCCAAGTGGCGCACGATCTTCGCACATTGTTTCGCGAAGCGGCCGGGTCGTTGAGCTTCCCCGAGTCTGAGCGCTTCGAGGACGTGGGCGTTGGCAGTAACGGAGCTGTTGCGCTCGAACGGGAAGCACGAGAAGTGCCCGTCGCGCTCGAAACGTAGCAGCACATCCAATTCGACCGGGAACCCGGCGCGATAAAGCACCGTCAGCGCGACTGCGGTGCTGTCACTATCGGGTATCAGCCCGCGGGACCAACCGAAGCCTTCGGGCGTCACCGAGTTGGCCAAGTATTGGAGGTGCGTTCGGACAGGACCCCGATGTGCGGCCCCCGCATGGGCAAGGTTGTACAGCACCCAGGCTCTCTCGAAGGTGTCGATGGGATACGTGGTGGGAACGCCGCCGTTCACCGACATGTTTAGGACCCGCCGCAGGTAGATCTCGGCCGGCCCATCATGGACAAGTCCCAGGACGTGTGCAGTGGCCGATGGTGAGTTACCATACGAGCCGTTAGTGGCCCTCAGCCTGTGCACGCGATCGGTGTCTATCTGGCCGTTCATGAACTCCAGCGAGTGAACGAGAGTCGTGGGCTCCTCGTACAACAGGCCAGGCGGAATCTGCCCGAGCTTCTCCCTTTGCAGCGCCCCAAGGTTCACAAACCGATCGTAGGGGAGCTTGAGGCCTAGGCCGCGCGCCTGAAGGAGCAGCTGAGGCACGAGGAGTTCAAAGGCGACTGTCTCGTACGGACACGTCTCCCATGCGGCCGCGTGGTCACATATGTACTTCACGCCGTCCTGTATGGCCTTTCGCTCCAAAGGTTCGGAGCGTTCCGTCAGTGCGATCACCGCAGCCACGGTTGCGACCAGCCGGTCGTGGCCGGTCTCAATCCGGCCACCCCAGGAACCATCGGCATGTTGGTGCCACCGGAGCCAATCATTGGTTGAAGGGAAGGCGGGTTGCCCGGGGTCGCGTTCGTCGGGCAAGCGGGAGACTATTGCAGTGTCGTAGGCTGTCTCGGAGAGCGCTCCATCGTGCAGGCCGTCGACCAACTCGCGCTGAGCCGCGCGGATCCTGTCGGCACTCATGACCACTCCTGATGGAGCGGGGGTTCCGTCTCCAAGTGACCTTGTGTCGCTATCCCGCGGGCACTTTACAGTGTCGCTACGTGGCGACCGCCTGGTTATATCCGTACCCATAACGCCTCTTGTGGTCCAAACGACATCTGTCCAGGACACGGGCGCGAGCCCTGTGACGTCGTGCCAACTGGATTATAGCCCGTCCAGACGAATGTGTGTGGCGACGAGGGTCAGCCATCACCGCGCCATGGCTGCCACTCGTCCACAGGTGGCATACCTGTCCGAAGCGGATTGAGCTATCGCTCGACGATGGCCTTCTCGCTACTCCCTGGCATAATCAGGGTCTCGGCCCAATGAATGCTCTGCTCATCTGAAGTGGCAATCCTGCCCGGCCTCGTCGCGTAGGTGCTTGCTCTTTACCTACCGCAGTCCCATTCTTGATGTGCACGATCTAAATTG
>JADDPA010000162.1 GCA_016782125.1 Thermobaculum sp. | reverse complement strand
GATAGAGCAAGGCCAGCCCAAGAACGACACCAGCAATCTCGCCCCGGGCACCGGAGCCAGTCGGGCTCTCTATCATCTTTACCGTGCGCTGCATCCGTGACCCGTCAGGAGTCACGAGAGGCGAGTGGGCCAACAGGTGGTCCGCCGATGATGCGGTGCGGTGTAGGCCGCTTGACGCGAACGCTTGCAGGGCCGGGATCTCAATTCCTCGGCAATATCTTCATGGACGAGCGTGCCACGACATCTCGCCCGCAAGCGGCTCTGTTCGCTCTTGACTCATAGACATAAAGCAGTATGATACACACAGATGCGTGGTGGGAACCCCACATCGCTGGAACCTGGAAAGGAGGGAGCGTAATGTACGTATGGATCACCGCACGCAAAATCAGGAAGGGTATGATGGGGGACTTTCTCAAGGTTTGGCAGGACCCATGCATCGGCCTGCCCGCCTCTCCCTCCTCTTCTGATGGGCCGAACTTGTACGCGCTGCACCCGACCGACGTCCCGATGAGATGTGGGGGCTCGGCTTCTTCGACTCGCGGGAAACGATCGAGCGCTTCAAGCAGAGCCCTGCCGCCAGCAAGCGGACGGAGGCGCTGGCGCCGTTTGTCGAGGAGATTCTCTGGGAGCGACAATTTGAGGCGCAGCCTTGGACCGAGTCGGATCGACCGCTTGTGTACGCTATGTACTTCCGGCAGACACCGGTGCATCGATTCAAACTCGTATGCATCTGCCCCAGCGCAAAAGATGCAATCGAGCAGGCAGACGCACTCATGCACCGTGCGAAGTGCAGCGGCTTCGCAGAGCCGGAGTGGACGATGCGGGCATACCATCACCGTGATGAAGCCCCGGAGAGCCTGCTGCCGACCGCAGGACATGCCTATGCGAGCGTGACGTCATAGGCGGGGACAGCACCCCACAGCCGAAGGAGACGGCTCTCCGCGGCTCCCCATAGGCCCGGAGAGCTGGACCTGGGGGTACGGCGCGCCAGCCGCGACACGTAACGGGATTCGTCGCCACCACTAGCCAGGGCCTGACGCTCGGTGGGCACCGCGGGCCGATGACCTGTCTCTGGCTGACCCAAGACAGCCAGTAGAACGCGCGCAGCGTAAGGAGGACGGACCATAGGTTTGCACCGAGCGTGCCCGCTGAGCCAATGCACATCGTCGGCGTCCGGCTGAGGACTTGGGCGGTGCGAGATGCCATGGGGCGTGCAGTTGCGATCTATGACGCAACCGAGCCGAACGGGGCTGATCCGAAGGAGGTCTATTGGCCCTACTGTTCTGGCTCGGCTTGGTTGCCATGCAAGAAGGCGGCTCTGTAGAAGAGGGGCTGCGGTTCGCCACATTCGTGTTGACCCGCTTGGCCGAAGCGATCGGAGCGCTCGTGATCGCGGCGGCCGTCGTGCGGGCGACGATCGCATGGCTGGTGCAAAACCTGCCCGGCAGAAACCGCGACGCTTCGATCGAGAGTATCCGGCTGGGTCTCGGGAGGTCTCTGGGTCTCGCGCTGGAGTTCCTGCTCGCCGCGGATATCCTCGCCACCGCCATCGCGCCTTCGTGGGACGCGATCGGCAAGCTCGCCGCCATCGCGACTATTCGGACCCTGCTGAATTACTTCCTCGAGCGGGAGCTGCATGGGGAGGAGCGCCGTCGCGAGGCGATGGATGCGTCCATGGCTGGTCCCGGGGATGGAGAATCCGAAGGTACCCCGACGCCGAGGAGCACGCACTGATAGGGGTGCCCGTGTATCCAAGTAGCGTTCTGCAAAAGAGGCAGTAAGGTCGGGGTGGGTTCCGTGCCCGCCCGTGGAGCCGTCATCTCACGCCTGAGGTCATACGGACTCCGGCTGACTGGTAGGGCATACGTCATTCCGAGCGTGCGAGGAATCCGTGCTGCGGGCTGCGGATCCCTCACCGTGCTTGGGGTGACACGCACCACGGTTCAAGCGGATCGGGTATCAGATGCGCTTTTGCATGTTGAAGTTCGTCGTGGTGTAGCCGTGTTTCTGGTACAGGCCAATCGCGACGTGGTTGTCGGCGAACACGTTGAGGCCGATGCGGGAAACGCCCATGCGCCCGAGCTCCTCCTCCAACAGTTCAAGCGCACGGCTACCGAAACCCTGCCTCTGGTGCTCGGGATAGATCGCGATCTAAAAGAGGAAGGCGTGGTGCGCAGCCTCGTCGACCCTGACCCAGAGGAAGCCGATCGATGCCCCGGTACGGGCGATGGTCCAGAAATGGTTGCCCCTGGTGTCTCTGCCATCCGGCAGCAGATCGGCATACTGCCGTTCGGCGTGCGCACGCTCGTACTCCAGCGTGGTGTCGAGGTTACGTGACCGCTGCTGGGCGTATCCCTCCTTCCCCTCCCGGAGAAACGCCTCGAACTCGTCATCAGTCATCGCGCGCAACTTGATCGTCGACAACTCCGTTTGGGGAATCCTAGCCGAACCAGTCGGCGAACGGTGCCCTGACTTCTCGCTCCCGTACCCTGCCTGCTACCCTGCCGCCTCCATGCGCTCCAGCACGCGGCGTAGCGCCCACCAGGCGTTCTGAGGATCGAGGCTGCGGGCGGCGTAGGCGGCGTCGAGCAGCCTTCCCTTGAGCACCCAGTCATACTTCTCCGTCATCTTGTTCGCCACCGTCGCCGCGAGCCACGCGCCGTCTGGGACACCACCGCGTACCAGCATCTCCAGGTGCCGGCAGACTTGCGGCACGGAATGGCCGTGGACGGATATAGCGAGCCCATCCATGCCGACCTCTACGCCACGCGCAGCGAGTGCGACCGCGACGGTGTTCATGACCGTGTCACCCGCCCACAGGAAGAGCATACTGTCCGCGCCCCACGAGAGCACCGGCCGCTCCTCTACGTTGAAGCGCGTGAAGTTGTCCCGCGCCTCCTCCAGCAGCGCTCGCGCGGTGGCATCAAGGTAGGCGGGGATGGTGTCGTTGCGGTACACGGCGAGCATCTCCCGCCGGACCCGGTCGTGCACGGGCGCCTGGGTGCCACCGAAGCGCGGCGCCCGCCCACCCGCGGCGCGCGCCAGGTCCACCACCCGCTGCGTCTCGTCCACCGACAGGATGCGCCAGCGCCTGCCGGCGAAGATCAGATACGCCCCCTCGATCAGTGGGTACTCGATCGGGAGCGTGCCGAGGTTGCGCCCCTCGCTCGTCAGCCGGTACTCCTCCGGCGTGGCGAAGGCGGCGTAGAAGCTGTAATGGTTCACCACGCGTTCGCCCATGGTCCCGAGCAGCAGCGTGCCGTCCGGCGCCTGCATCAGCAGATCCGCCCCGCCCATCGCGCGTAGCAAAGAGGCGAACCCGGCGCGATCCACGCCGCCGAACGCGCCGGGACCGCAGAGCGCGCCATACGCCTCGCCGGCCGCCACGCCGCCGTGCTGCGCGATGAGAGAGAGGACTTGCTGCACGAGCGTGGAGAGGTGCATGTCCCCTGCCACCGGCGGCTCATACCAGCGCCCGAGCAGCAGGCGGACCATCGCGATCCCCTGCACGAGCTCCGCCCGCAGCGCGTCCGATGGTGGGGTCTGTGGGGTCACCTCCTCCTCGGCGATGTACATCCGCAGCACGGCGGCCTCGCCCCTGCGACCGGAGCGGCCAAGGCGCTGGCGCAGGCTGGAGACGGAGATCGGCGCGCCGACCTGCGCGATGCTCGCCACGGAGCCGATGTCTATACCCATCTCCAGCGTGGAGGTGCAGACGGCGTTGATGGGGAGGCTCCGGTCCTTGAGGCGCATCTCGACGTGCTCGCGCAGCTCCTTGGAGAGGCTGCCGTGGTGTGGCCAGAACTCGTTCGGCACGCGTCTCCGCGCACACATCCGCGAGAGCAGATCGGCGTACGTCTCCACCTGCTTCCGCGAGTTCGCAAAGATCAGGTTGTCCGTGCCGTGCAGCGCGTCGTAAAGATGCTCGCTGATCGTGAGCTTCTCCTCCTCGACGACGTCCTCCATCTCGACCCGCTTCCCTGCCTTCTCCAGTGCAGCGGCGGCACGGTCGGTCAGGCGCGGCGGGGCGCTCACGTACCCACGAAGCAGCAGCTTCAGTTCCTGCCCGTCGTCCGAGGAGGTGATGAGCCGGACCTCGTCGGCGCACTCCGGCCGGAGGAACTCGGCGGCTGCGGACATGTCGCCGAGCGTCGCAGACAGCCCGATGCGTGGTGTTCTTCGGCGCAGGGCAAGCTCCAGCCGGTGCAGGAGCGACTGCAGCTGTGCCCCACGCTCCACGCCGATAAACGAGTGCAGCTCGTCCACCACGACGTAGGAGAGGCGGCTGAAGAGGGTAGGGATGCGCGAGCCGTGCGTAACGAAGAGCGCTTCGAGCGACTCGGGGGTGATGAGTAGGACGCCGCCCGGCTCGCGCAGCACCTTCCCCTTTCGCGAGCCGGGGACATCGCCGTGCCAGCGATGCACCGGCAGCTCCATACGCTCGCACAGCGCATCCAACCGGCCGTACTGGTCGTTGATGAGCGCCTTGAGCGGGCTGATGTACAGCACCTGCACGCCTGCGCCCTCCGTTCCTGCGTCCAGGAGTCTGGAGCAGATGGGCAGAAACGCCGCCTCCGTCTTGCCCGAGGCGGTCGCGGCGGCGATGATCACGTCCGTTTCACCCGCGAGGATTGGCTCGACCGCCGCCTCCTGCGCATCGCGCAGCTCGCGCCAGTTCTGCTCCCACACCCAGCGCTGCACGCTCGGATGCAGCCGCTCGAAGGCGGTGGAGCGGTTAGAGCCGGAAGGAGGAGAGGTCGCCATCGTCCTCGGGCATGCGGTGCAGCGCTGCCGGCGGGGTAATTCCGTTATCGGCGATCGGCGCGAGATCGGGGTTACCCTCGGGGGCGATCTCGACCTGGCCGACGAGCGCCCGCCACGACGCTTCCGGGTTCTGCTCGAGCACGGCGAGCAGGTTCACGAACTGCGTGATCGTCGTACGCGGCGTGCGGAAGTACGCCTCGCCGACCCGGGTCATGCAGTGCTGCATGAACGCTACGAGCCCCTCGTCGGGGACCAGATACGATGCGGGGTTGCCGGAAGCGTACACGTGGCGCAGCTTGGTCAGCAGCACGTAGAAATCCTCCTGGCTGAGGTTTGCGAGTCGCAGCACCGGGCCGGAGTAGTCCACGAGGCCCTGGGTGGCGAACGTGTTCTCCGCAAGGCGCGACTGGAGGGCAGGGTAGCTATACAGACCACGGCGGGTGTCGAGCAGGAACTCCGGTGTGCCCCCGAGCAGGAACCCGAGCCCCGCGACGGAGCCCTGCAGGCTGTCGTTGAGGATGCGCAGCACCTGTTCGTAGTTCGCGTTTCGCGCCTGCGTGTTCGAGAGCTTGTACAGGTTTACAAGCTCATCGAGGCAAACCAGCAGCCCCGCATACCCCGCGAGCGTTACGAAGCGAGCGAGCAGTTTCAGGTGGTCGTAGACGCGCGCGTCGTCCACGAACGTTCGCACCCCGAGCGCGTTGCGGGCGTCGGTGCGGGTCGTGAACTCGCCCCGTAGCCAGCGCACCGCGTCACCCTTGAGCACCTCATCCGCCGTATCGTGCCCCCGCCAGTACGCGGCGATCACCTGCGCGAAGTCGTAGCCGCCGACCATCTCCGAAAGGTCCTGCAGCCGCTCGTGGATCACCGTCTCGGGCGATTCGTTGCGCGCTCGTGCGTCGGCCAGCGCCTGGGTGACGAAGCGTTCCACGACACTCGGCAGCGCCCCGCCGTCCGGCTTCGCGCGCGTCGCCATGTTGTGC
>JADDPA010000169.1 GCA_016782125.1 Thermobaculum sp. | reverse complement strand
CCCGTCCAGCACCTGCTTGCTGTGCGAGTGGTAGTTGATGTTGTCGTACTGATATACCTCGCGCCGGAGGAACTCGGCCATGTCGGCGTGCAGCCGGAAGCTCTCCTCGAACGCGATGCGGGGCGGGTTCAAGGCCTCCAGCGTCAGGTACAGCGACTCGTACGAGCGGTACTCCTTGATGGTGCGCCGGGGTTCCGCGACCCAGTCGTGCTGCACGATCGGCGGCATCTGGCGCGGATCGCCGACGACTACCAGCCGTCCGCCGGGCGCGAGCGGGAGCGTGGCCATCGCGGCCTCTGGCAGGTTCATCTGGGACGCCTCGTCGAGCACGAGGCAGTCGCACAGGTCGTGGCCGAAGAGCCTCTTCGTGTCCCACCGGTCGGTGATCATCCCGTAGATGCCGCCCGGCGTCGCGGCCAGCACGCACCACTGCTGTGCCATGATGGCTTCGGTCGGCTTGGGGTCACCGTCCTTGCGCCGGTCTTTCTTGTACAGCGCTAGGGTGCCCTCCACCGTCTCGCGCGGGTGCATCCGGTAGAGCGGCACGTCGAGGAGCCGACGATCGAAGTACTGCCGGAAGATGTCGGTGTGGCTGTACCTGAGGTCATCGAGCTTCTTCTGGACGGCGACGACGTTTGCGATTAGCACGTCCGTGGCCGCGTGCGTCTTGCACGAGAGGAACACGCGGTACGGCACGCCTGCGGCCATGGCGCCCTGGATGCGTGCGAGCACAGCCCACGCGGTCGTGTAGCTCTTGCCGGTGCCGGGCGGACCCTGCACGAGCAGGACGGGACTCGCACCGTGCTCGCCGATGAACTCGTGCTTGCCGGTCTCGAACGGGTGGATCGCGCCCGCGGCATTCAGCGCTTCCAGACCCTGAAGAAACCGAGCCTGCCCCTCGGAGGCCTTCGCGGACCACATCGGGACAGTGGTCGACTTGCGCGTGAGGTACTCATACAGCGTGTTGCGCCCACCGTCCACGAGGCCGTCCGCGACCTTCGAGCACCAGTAGCCGTAGATGTCGTTCGGGTCCGCATCAAGGGTGTAGATCTCGCCGTCCACGACCGGCCCGCCCATCGCAGCGAAGGCGAAGCCGCCCGCGAGTGTGCCCAGCCCACGTTTCGGCATCTCCAGCGAGACCCAGCCCGATGTGGCGCGGCCCGCGTCGCCGCTCTCCCGCTCGATACCACGGATATAGCCGCGCAGGCCGTACAGCATCTGCTTCGGGGTGGGTGTGAAGGGGGTCTGCTGCTCCGGTGGCAGGCGGCCGTCGACGGAGGTCCGCGGGTAAACAATCACGCTGTCGCGCTCGCGCAGGGTGGAGAGGCCGAGCGCCTCCTCGATGTCGCAGTCGACGCCTGCGCAGTCGAGCCGGAGGCGGAGGTCGAGCGAGTCCTTGCTCCACTTTATCGCCGCCTTCTGCTCCTGGGAGAGACTGACCTGGCGGGCTTCGGGGTTCTCCTGACGGTACGTCGCGCGGTACTCCTGCTCCAATCGCCAGCGGCGGAGGTTATCCTGGGTCTTGGGGTCCTGATCCGCGTCGTGGTAGCGGACGATGAGCGCATCGCCGGAGAGGACACGGCGCTCCGGGGGGGCAAGGCGTCGACGCTTCCAGTCGGCGAGCACAACGTGGCGCTCGATGGTCACGAACTCCCGAATGGCGTGGGCGAGCGTCCGGCGGCTAGGGTCGATTTCCCCCAGCGTCGGCAACTCGAAAGGCGTCTTCAGGGTGTACTTGTTGCCGAGGAAGTCGGCGGCGATGTGCTCCATAGCCTCAAGCCGGCGTGCCTGGAAGCCCTCCAGCAGCGGGCGGGTCGCGGTGCGGTACGGGGCGTAGTCGTCCGGCGTGCCCGGCGCTTGCGGTTCGATGGTGTCCCACGCCGCCCACGCGTACTCCAGCGGGATCTGGCTGCTGAAGCGAGAGCGGCTGGTGTACCAGCGCTTCTCGTCCGTGCTGCCGTCGTCCAGCCGACCGAGGTAGTCGAAGAGCCGCTCCTTGAAGATCTCGGCGTACGGCTCGGGGGTGTTCCAGTTGAACCGGAGATAGCGGGCGACCGACTGGAGCGACTGGCAGAGCATGGGGTAATTCTTGAGCTCGCGGATCTCCTGGTCGAGGAAGGTCGCGACCGGTGAGTCGAACGCGGCGAGCTGGGTGACGAAGTCGTAGAGCGGCGTCGCGCCGAGGAGGGTGTCCATGTGCCGCCCCAGCCCCTCCAACAGGCGGCGCTGCTCGAACGAATGGTGGAAGATGAGGTGGACCGGCGCGCGCCGTTCGCCTGCTTCATCCGGGGCGGCGAGGTCGACGATGGCGGCAAGAGTTTCGTTGATCCACGTTTCGAACAGATCGCGCTCCCGCTCGTTCGTGTCGGGCGGGCCGTCGGCGAGGCGGATGATGGACCTGCGGCGAACCGGCGTGCCGTCTTCGCAGGCGACGACGAGCGCGCCGAGCATGTAGATGCGATCGTTCAGATAGTCGTGCTGGGCGTCGAGACAGACCCGCACGAGGTTTGGGTTGTGGCCCGGGGCGGAGTAGGGCAGCGTGCCATACCCCTTGCTCGGGATGTACCCGAGCGCCTCGATGTCGTCGCGCTGGCTCCGGCGAAACAAGCGGGCGCGGTGGACCAGCTCATCAAGCCGGGCGCCCACACCGCGCGTTGCGGAGATGCGGCGGACCTGGTCCGTTCTGCCGGGTGTGGGCAGGAGCCGCTCGTTGTCTCCCGGAACGGGCTCCTTCAGGGTGGCAAGGTCGCGCGTCGAGCGGATGCCGGCCGCGTGCAGGGCGCTCTTCTCCCCGACCGTGAGGTACGGCAGCAGCGAGAGGTCGTCCTCCTCCGCGCTCCACTTCATGCAGTACTCGTTGTAGAGGCAGCCGTCGCACTTGTGCTCCAGGTGATACGGCACGTCCGGGAAGTACGCCTCCGCGACCTGCTCCGCCGTGGAGCCGTCGCGCGTCACGAGGTCGGCAACCGCACCCAGGTAGCTGTCCGGGTCCTGGATGATCTCCAGCAGCGCGTCGTCGACGCTGAACAGGCGCTGTGCCGCCTCTCGCTCCGCCTGTCGGCGTGCCAGCTCCTTGTCGTCGAGCCCCTCGTCACCATCGGCCGGGCCGCGGTACAGGATGCCGAGCCGGATCGGCTCGTGCTCGATGCCGTGCTCCTGCAGGAGGCCGGTAACCATCTGGTGGTAGAAGGCGACCTGCAGCCGGTGCTCGACCTTCGCGCTCGTCGAGCTCTTCATGTCGGAGATGAGGATACCGAGCCGCCCATCGGCGCCGCGCTCCAGCCGCAGGATATCGAGGTCGCCGCGCAGCTGCCAGCCGCCGACCGCGACATCAAGCCGTGGCTGGAACAGGACACGGACCGCCCCGGGCTGCAGATCGCGGCACTCCGCCAGGACGGCGTGATTGTCCGGCGCACGGCCTCTTTTCCCGCTGCTTTGCGCCATCAGGTCGCACGCGGGGTAGCTTGCGAAGACGGCCTCCTGAATGCGTTCCTCGAACGATCGTCCGGAGAGCGTAAGCAGCGGGGGCAGTGCCTGTAACTCTACTTCGTAGTCGCGGAGCATGGCGCGCCCGTAGACGCGCTCGTCGAGGCGGAGGCGCAGGTAGCGGCGGCACTGCTCCAGGCGGATGTACTGGGCGACATCCGTGGGCGAGATCTGCCGGGGATGTCCATCGTTGGGAGCGGACAAGAGTGGGCTCCTCTCTAGTCATCGTGGACACGTGACGAGGGTGGCCTGGGGTTGCCCCCACGGTATCGGGCGGATAACTTACATAATACGGCGTCTATGCCGTTGGATGCCAGTCGTACTCCATTCGCCGCGCGGTCCAGGCGGCTGTTTCCCTCCCATGGAGGCGGGCGACGACGTGCAGACTCATGTCGATCCCGGCGGAGACGCCGGCCGACGTGATGATGCGCCCCTCGTCCACGACGCGCTGGTCGCCCAGCATGGTCACGCCGGGGTACTCGGACCGCATCCAGTCGACCGAGCCCCAGTGCGTGGTGGCGCGCCGCCCATCGAGGAGCCCCTGCTCAGCGAGAAGGAACGCGCCGGTGCAGACGCTCGTTGTCAGCTCGGTACTCCGGTCCTGAGCGGCGATCCAGTCGAGGACGCGCTCGTTGTGTCGTTCGCGGCGCGTGCCCTGGCCGCCCGGGACGACGAGCACGTCGAGAGGCGGGTGGTCGGCGATCGTCGCGTTCGGCTGGACGAGGAGCCCACCCCGGCACGTGACGGTCCGCATCGCCTCAGCGATCGTGACCGCGGTGAAGAGCGGCGGGGCGTCGCTGTGCTCGCCCGCCGGACGCGCCGTGGCAAAGACCTCGAAGGGGCCGCAGAAGTCGAGCACCTCCACGTCGTCGAAGATAAGGATGCCCACGGTGCGGCTGCGCGGTTCGGATTCTTTCGCTGACGCGTTGGTGGGTGCATCCTTCATGGGCTGAGCCTTATCCTAGTAGTTCGATGAAACGTAGCGGTGAGATGATCTCGAATCCCGGAAACATACCAAGCGACAGCAAATCATCGTCACCTGTAACCAGGTAGTCGGCTCGTCCTATGGTAGCGTGGGCGATGAGATAGTCGTCCTTGCGGTCGCGGCCTACTGCCGGTATCTCCTCGCGAATCTCTGGTATCTTTTCCCCTATTTGATAGACGAGAGTGACGAGAGCATCAAGGTCACTCTTGGTGATCCTGTCCATGAGGAAACCCTTGGTCCCTACCTTGTGCCGTAGCTCCGAGAGAGTCTCGCCGGCGATTAGGAGCGTATAGGCGCCCGCGAACGCCGCCTCCACGGCGACCACCGGGGCACTCTCCGCTCGCGACCGCAGGAGATAGCTGATGAGGATGTTGGTGTCGAGGAGAACCCGCATACTGCGTTGTTATCTATCTCGCTCGAACCGGATCGTCCCTTCCGCTGCCATATCGTCTATGACCTCACGCGTGAGGCAGGCGGCGATCTCGTCGGCCTGCGCTTCCGTGAGGTCGCGGTTGCGTGTGCTGACCGCAGCCCGCACGCGGCGAAGCTCCTCCAGCGCCTCGACGCGACGCTGCTGCTCTTTGACAGCTTGGAACTTCTCATACTCGGCGAAAGACATGATCACAGCCGTTGGCTGCCCGTGGCTCTCTACGATCACCTCGTCGGCGTTCTCTCTGACCCAGCCAATAATCGAACTGAGCTTGTCCTTGGCTTCCCGTGTTGAGACGGCCTTTGGCATGATGTCCTCATCCTACGATTCGCCTGAACCACCTATCTTAGATGGGTCGTTAAGTGGCCACGATTGTGGCTACTATAGAACCTATGTACGAAGCCGTCAAATAGGCGATTATGGCGTTGCTTTGTGACACCCCTCAACCGCGAAGGCTTCGCGGTAGCCTTGCTGGTCGCTCAATCTGTGCCGGTGCAGGCCTGCACGTAGCGCCGGGCCAGGGTGGTGAGTGCGGGCCAGTCGGCGGCCCCGACGAGGCGCGGGTCGATGAGGGCGCTGCCGAGGCCGACGGCGTAGGCGCCCGCGTCGATGAACGCGCGGCAGTTGTCGAGCCCGACCCCCCCTGTGGGCACGAGTCGAAGGTCGGGGAGCGGGGCGAGCAGATCCTTGATATACGCCGGGCCGAGCGAGCGTGCGGGGAAGACCTTCACCATGTCAGCCCCGAGGCGGTGGGCGGTGAGGATCTCTGTTGGCGTCATCGCCCCGCAGACGACCGGAACGTCGTGCTCCTTGCCGCACGCGATCACTTCCGGCTCGAGCGTTGGGGATACGAGAAACTGCGCGCCCGCTGAGATGGCGTCGCGGGCGCTCCGAGCATCGAGCACCGTGCCTGCCCCGACGAGTGCTGCTTCCCCCAACTCGGCTCGCACGCGCCCGACGGCGTCCAGTGCCTCGGGGTTGGTGAGCGTGTACTCGAGTGCGGTGATGCCGCCGTCCACCAGCGCCCGGCCGATCGCGAGCGCCTCGGATAAGTCGTCCAGCCGCACGATCGCAATTGGCGCCCCCCGTCGCAGGTGTCCCGCCATGTCCCGCGTCAATAGCCCCTTCCTTTCCGTCCCCAGCATCGATACACTGTCGGGCGGTGCGAGCAGGAAGCACGCCAGCGAGGGACAGATGGGGTACGACGTGGTGGCCTTCGGAGAGACGATGCTCCGGCTCGGTCCGTCGGGCGGCGAGCGGCTGGAGCAGGCGCGGCATCTCGATGTCCACGTTGCAGGCACGGAGTCGAACACGCTCTCGTGCCTGGCTCGGCTGGGACTCTCGTGTGCCTGGTTGTCGGCGTTGCCGGACAACCCGCTTGGACGGCTCGTATCGCGAACGCTGGCCGGTCACGGCGTGGAGACGCGGCACGTGACGTGGGGGGAGGCGTCCGACAGGGTCGGGCTGTACTGGGTGGAGCAGGCCGATCCCCCGCTGGGGACGCGGGTCGTCTACGACCGCGCCAGCTCTGCGCTCGCGCTCCTCCAACCGGAGCGGCTGGACCTTGCCGCTCTGGAGGGTGCGCGCCTGCTGCACCTCACCGGCATCACGCCCGCGCTTGGTGCTGGTCCCCGGGAGGCGTGGTGGCGTTTGCTGAAGAGGGCGCGTAATCTGGGCGTCCCCATCTGCTTGGACATCAACTACCGTGCGAAGTTATGGAGCCCGGAACAGGCGGCGCAAGGTCTGGAGGACGCCTGCCGGATGGCGGACATCCTGCTTTGCACCCGAGAGGATGCGGCGGCGTTGTGGGGGATCGAGGGGCAGCCGAAAGGCCTGCTCGAAGCGTTGGCCGAGCGCTTCGGTCCGGATAAGACGCTCGTGGTGACGCTCGGCGCGGAGGGGTCGGCGGAGTTGCGTGGGGGGACGTACGCCGAGGCGGCGGCGTATGCGGCGGAGGGGAGCCACCGGTTCGGGTCGGGCGATGCGTTCGCCGCTGGATATCTATACGCGCAACTCGGAGGGGAACACTACACGCGTGCGCACGCGGAACTGGCGGCCACGCCGCTGCAGTTCGGCAACGCCGTCGCGGCGCTGAAGCGCAGCATCGCGGGCGACATAGCGGTGGTGACGGCCGAGGAGGTGCTCGAGGTGCTGCGCGGGGGTGGCACCCCATTCCGGTAGGGGCGCTCACGTGATCTCCTGCCGAACGCTACGGCTCCCAGGTCTGCGCCCGTTCAGGAAAGCCGTCGGTCACCGGTCCGAGCACGCAGAACTCGTTGCCGCACGAGTCCTGCATGACCCAGAGATCTCCTTGGTCTTCCTTGCGCGTCGCCCCCAAACCTTCGAGTCGCCGGACCTCGGCCTGAATGTCGTCTGTCTCGATGTCGATGTGCATGCGCGTCTTGGCCGTCTTGCGCTCGGGCACGCGCTGGAGGAAGATGTGCCGGCCACCGGGCGCGGTGAGGCCGACGTACACACCGTCCTCGTCGTCACGGTCGGGCTCGACACCGAGCGCGCCGCTCCAGAACCGGATGCATGCCTCCATGTCGTCGCAGTCGATGATGACGGACCCGAGCCTGCTGCGGTGCATGCGCGTTCCTTTCTCCTGGTTCGACGAGTACGGTCAGTCTGCGTGGAACACCTCTGGGATGGGTTTCCACCAGTCGCCCGGGTCGCGGTCTGGCAGGGCGTCCTGCATCGGCGCGGTGATCGCCCACCACTCTTGCGTCTTGGGGTCATTCGCCATCTTCGCCATGTCCGCCTGATAGTCGTCTCCCATGTACTCGAAGTAAGAGAAGAGCAGGTGCTCGTGGCGGTAGATGGAGTAGTTGCGGATGTTGCACTCGTGGATCATCGCGAGCACTTCCGGCCACACCGCGCGGTGGAGTTCCTCATACTCCTCGATCTTCGCGGGCTTGATGCCGATCACTTGTCCGACGCGCTGCATGGTGCTCTCCTTCACAATTGGGGCGTATTATCGCGATCATTCGGTGTCGATCCGGTGGCCGGCCTTTACTCATCGGCACGGACCGATAGGGGACCGAGTTCGTACAGGGGCGGGCCATGTGACTTTCTCGCGAGGGGTCGCGCATTTCGTGGACCACGGCGGCTCTAGGCAGTTGCATGTAGTCGTCGCTGTGCCTTTGGTAGTAGTGGGCACCGGAGCCTGCTAAGATGGGCCGCGACCGTGTTAGCATCCACGCAAGGAGAGACGCCATGCCAACGCAGCCCGAGCCGACCACTGGAGACACGAGCTGGTTCACGCACGACCGCTTCGGGCTGTTCATCCACTGGGGCGCGTACAGCCTGGCCGCGCGGCACGAGTGGGTGCGGCAGCGGGAGCGGATCCGTGATGAGGACTATCAGAAATACGTCGACCATTTTTACCCCGACCTCTACGACCCGAACGTCTGGGCGCGGGAGGCGAAGAACGCGGGCATGAAGTACTTCGTCGTCACGACGAAGCATCATGAGGGGTTCTGCCTGTGGGACTCTGCGCTCACGGACTATAAAACAACGAAAACGCCGTACGGGCAGGACGTCCTGGCGCCGATGGTGGAGGCGTTCCGCGCGCACGATTTCAAGGTCGGCTTCTATCACTCGCTGATCGACTGGCACCACCCGGACTTCCCCGTGGATGGTCTGCACGCGCAGCGCGACGATGAAGAGTTCAAAGCCGCAAACCAGGACCGAGACATCGCGAAGTACCGGGAGTATCTGCACGGTCAGACGCGGGAGTTGCTGACGCGGTTCGGCAAGGTAGACGTGATGTGGTTCGACTTCTCGTACCCGGGTCGCGTCTGGGGCGGAAAGGGGCGCGACGACTGGGGCTCCGAGGAGTTGGCGCGGATGGTGCGCGAGCTGCAGCCGGATGTCGTGCTGAACGACCGGCTGGACCTGCCGGGCGCCGCGGACATCCAGACTCCCGAGCAGTATCAGCCGCGCGGCTGGATGATGCGCGACGGCAAGCCGGTGGTCTGGGAGGCGTGCCAGACGCTGACCGGCTCGTGGGGCTACGACCGCGATAACCTGGACTGGAAGCCCGACGATCTGCTGATCCGCATGCTCGCGGACTCGGTATCCAAGGGCGGGAACCTGCTGCTCAACGTCGGTCCGAACGGGCGCGGGGAGTTCGAGCCGCGCGCGCTGGAGCGCCTACGCGGCATGGGGGAGTGGATGCGCCTGCACGGGCGTTCCATCTACGGATGCACGGCGAGCGACCTCACGCCGCCCGTGGACTGCCGGTACACGCAGAACGGGAACCGGCTGTACCTGCACCTGTTCGCGTGGCCCTTCCAGCACGTCCACCTGCCCGGTCTCGCCGGTCGGGTGGAGTACGCGCAGCTCCTGAATGACGCCTCCGAAGTGCGCATGCTGGAGCTCGACCCGCATGCCGAGGCGCAGAACATGACGATGACCGGTGAGGAAGGGTTGCTCACACTCCAGCTCCCCGTGCAGCGGCCGGATGTGGCCGTGCCGGTGGTGGAGTTGTTCCTCAAGGCATAGGTGGTGTTCCGACTTCTGGGGAAGGAGCTGGTGCTGTCATGGGGTCGATGATGCTGCTCGACACGTCGAGCCTGATGTACCGGGCGTTCTTCGCGCTTCCGCAGTCGATGACGGATGCGGCCGGTAACCCGGTGAACGCAGTTCACGGCTACCTGGACATGACGGCGCGCCTGATCGCGAAGTACGCACCGGACCGCGTGATGCACGTGCTCGACGACGACTTCCGCCCAGCGGAGCGAGTCCAAGCGATTCCCGAGTACAAGGCGGCACGTCCGCCGGATCCGGAGGCTCTCCCCCCGCAGTTCGACCTGCTCAATCGTGCGCTGGTGGCCCTCGGTGCAGAAATCGCCGCCGCGCCGGGCTGGGAGGCGGACGATGCCATCGCTTCCGTGTGCGGTGGATCAGACGACGGCGACAGGATCGATATCGTGACCGGGGACCGCGATCTCCTCGCGCTCGTCCGCGACGCCGACCCCGTAGTTCGCGTGCTATTCACGGTGAAGGGCGTGTCGGACCTGAAGGTTTTCGATGAGGCGGCCGTGCAGGAGGCGTACGGCGTGCCGCCTTCGCGGTACGTGGAGTTCGCGATGCTGCGGGGCGACGCCTCGGACGGCCTGCCGGGTGTGCCCGGCGTCGGCGCGAAGACGGCAGCGCGCCTGATCTCGGCGTATCCATCAGTCGCAGCGCTGCTTGACGACGCGGGCGCCCACCCACCGAAGCTGGCGCAGCGGTTGACGGAGGCGCGCGGATATCTGGCAGCGGCGGAGCGCGTGGTGCCGATGCGGCGGGATGTGCGGGTGGACGTACAGCAGTCGGAGCGTGACGATGACCAGCTTCGCCAGCTAACGGAGAGCGGGGGACTTGGCGGCCCGATCCGGCGCCTGACCGAGGCAATGGTCGGTGGGGCTGTGTGATCCATCGATCCGTGGTGGATGCTGTTACACAAGGGCATAGGCGGGGAGCGGCGGTGGCTTGGCTATACTGTTGCAGGAGGCCCTACTATGTTCGGTGGCATTAAAGTCGGCACACTCGCCGGGATTCCGTTCTTCGTGAATCCGAGCTGGTTCCTGGTGTTCGGATTCGTCGTGTTCTCGCTGGCCACGAGTCAGCTCCCGCTCTGGGTGCCGAATCTGTCCAGCTGGGTGTACTGGCCACTGGCTGCATTTGTTGCTCTCCTGTTTTTCGGCTCGCTCGTGGCACACGAGCTTGGACATAGCATCGCCTCTCAACGCTACGGGATACCGGTGCGGGCTATCACGCTCCACCTGTTCGGTGGCGTGGCGCAGCTCGGCCGCGAGGTGAGCCGCGCCCGCGAGGAGTTCTGGATCGCCGTGGCGGGACCCGCCGTTAGCGTGGTACTCAGTGCCTTGTTCTGGGGGGGCTACGAGTTGCTGGCAGGTCCGCTCCCGATAGTTGCCGGTGCACTCAGGATGGTCGCCGTGCTCAATATCGGCGTTGTGCTCTTCAACCTCGTGCCGGGCTTTCCCCTTGATGGCGGCAGGGTGTTGCGCGCCCTCGTGTGGGGTATCACTGGCAACTACCGAAGGTCAACGTGGGTCGCCGCGACAGCGGGGCGCCTCGTTGGCCTCGTGCTCATTTTCCTTGGGATCTATCTCGCGGTCACCCAGAACGACCTGGGGTCGCTGTGGCTCGCGCTGGTGGGTTGGTTCCTGGTTTCCCTTGCGCGGCAGAGCTACCAGCAGGCGGTGGTGCTCGACACGCTGCGGAAGACTCCCGTGTCAGAGGCGCAAGTGCGGCTGATCACCGTGCCCGGCCGGCTGACCATCGATGAGTTGTTCGCGGGGTACATCAGCACCACCGGGCGGCGATTCTACCTCCTCGAGGACGCAGGCCAACCCGCTGGCGTGGTGGACGCGTATGAACTCACCCGGCTCCCGCGGCATCTCTGGCCCGTCACTCCAATCCTCTCCGTGATGACGCCGATCACCGGAATCCCGCAAGTGAGCCTCTCAGCGTCGGCGATGAGCGCGCTCGACACGCTGGAGGAGGCACGTACTCCGCTCCTGCGAACGGTCGAGGATGGCAGGACGATTGGGATCGTGAGCAGGAACGACCTCGTTCAACTGATGCGCCGTCCACAGCCGTCGCGCGCTTAAGGCCATTGGGGTCGGGCATAGAGTCCAGCACTACCAAGCACGACCAGCCGTGCTCCAACGCCTCGGAAAAGAAGCAAGCTTGTTTCGCGCCGGTGCTGTTCGGGTCGTTGTTTCCCAACACTGCGGGGTAGTGGTATAACAGCGGATGCAGGCTTAGCTCATAGGAGGTATATGCGATGGATGAGGACGTACGCAGGAGATTGGTCAAAGGGCTGCTGGGGCTCGTTTTCGGCATCGTGGCGACGTGGCTCGCGACGTATATCACCGATCGCATTCTTGGGCCGGAGGGCGAACTCAGCTCTTAGCAGCGAACCTGGTGTGACTTCGCGCCCCCCTCGCACGTTCTATCGAGTGTAGAGGGGGGCGCGACGCTTGGAAGAGGTGGTGCGCATGCCCGTCGACCTGTCAATGGTCGAGCAGGCACGACAGGGCGATGCCTCGGCATTCGAGGCGATATATCGCGAATATCAGTCGCAGATCGCCGGGTATCTCTACCGGATGGTGGGCGACCCGGACATCGCGGCTGACCTGACGCAGGATGTGTTTGTGAATGCGTACCGGTCGATAGGCCGTACCCAGCCCGGACTGAATCTGCGTGGGTGGTTGTACACCATCGCGTCGAACGCCGCGCTTTCATATCACCGCCGCCGGAAGATCGTGCAGTGGTCGCCTCTCGACCCCAGCGGCAACGACGCGACCGCTTTGGGGCCGGAAGAGCAGGTGGTGAACCGGGAGGAGTTAGGCGCGGCCCTGCGAGCCCTACCTCCCGAGCAGGCTGCCTGTATCCTGCTATCGGTGCGCGATGGCTTCTCGTACCAGGAGATAGCGTCGATGCTCGGCATATCGGAGGGAGCGGTGAAGACGCGGACGTACCGGGCGCGGCTGGCACTTGCCCGCAGCCTGCGGGCAAGCGAGGAGGGCGACGGATGACCTGCGAGCAGTTGGAAGAACTACTGCCGCTGTACGTGGATGGGGACGCGTCCGAAGACGAGGAGCGCCAGATCGAGGATCACCTCGATCGCTGTCCCGACTGTGTCGCGACCCTCAACTACCTGCGGCGCGCCGACGCACTCGTCGCCGCGTGGCCCGTCGTCCCACGGGAAATGCAGCCCCGCCTTGCGCAAATCGACGCGCAAGTGCTACCGCGAATACAGCGGCGGCGATCTCGATCTTCGCCCCTGCGGTTGATTGGCGCGGCCACTCCCATCGGGCGTGGCGCGGTAGCGCTGGTCCTCACCGCTGCCCTGGTCGCCACGGCGTCCATCCTTCCCGGCTTGCGCTTTGACAGCGGCGCACCCGGCGAGAATCGCGCGGTACAGGAGGCACAGATTCGACAGGTCGCCGCGGGGTTTGTGGCCGCCGCGAACCAGACCATGCAACCGCAAGGCACCAAGAGCCAGTCTGGCGCGAGCATAGCGCGAGCCCGTTCATACCTGGCACCCCGCTACCAGGCTGGACTCGCGGACTTTCGTCGGGTAGTCGATGGGAATGGCACCGTCTTGCAACTCGCCAGCCGGCAGCCGGGGACGGGGACGGACAGGAAGACGCTGGCGCTCACGATGGTCGATGATGACCGAGCAGCGGGGTACGTGGATATCTCGCGGCTTGGGAGCATGGTGCGTGTGCGCTTCGGCTTCGAGCGGGTTGCGGCCGACTGGAAGGTCGCACGCGTGGAGGCAGCGCGCCTCGGCGGTGCGAGTGCCACTCCAACGGTAGCTCCTGCGCGCTAGACGCTGGCAGCGCCGCGTTTATGGCGGCTTGTGATGCTCTGACTCCCTTGGGCATAGGCTCGTGTGTTTGACAGCCCTTTCGAGCGGTGGCTATCATGACCGGGGTCACATGAACGCAGGAATGAGCATTTTAAGGAGGAGTCTTTTCGTGTCTTTTACCCGGGGCCAGAGCGCCCTCACAGCGTGGGCACTCGGTCGCAGTCGTTTCTCGCTCATTAGTCTCCTAATCACCGGCCTGCTGCTGGCGGCGTGTGGTGGCGGCGGCGCAGAACCTACCGAGGCAACCGAATCCAACGCGGGAGCTACCGCGCCTGTCGCAGGGACCGTTGCAGACATGGGTGAACCGACCGAGGCAGACGCGCAATCCGGCATGGCGACCGAGACCGTCCCGCAGCCTGCCGCGACCATTGAAGCCGCACAGGCACCGACTGAATCCGCGCAGGCGCCCACAGAGGTGACGCCAGAAGCCACGACGCAGGTCGACCGGTCCAAGCCTGCGGCTGTCGTTAACGGTGAGGAGATCACCTTCGAGGAGCTTGATACGCAGTTGGAGCAGCGCTACGGCGCGCAGGAGATGGACCGCCTCATCGTCGAGGCACTGGTTCGACAAGAGGCCGAGAAGCGAAAGGTGACCGCGACCGATGCGGAGATCAACGCTGAACTGGCAAGGGCGCGTCAGAGCACGCAGGCACAGGGTCAGAACCTGGATCAGGTGATTGCCCAGCAGTTCGGATCGCTTGAGGCGTTCCGTGAGCAGCTGCGTCTCAACCTGTACGTGCAGAAGATTCTTGGTCCGCAGGTTCAGGTCAACGACAAGACGGTTCAGGATTACTATAACGAGAACAAGCAACAGTTCTCGACGCCGGAAGAGTTGCACGTCTGGCGCGTTGTGACGGATGATCAGACGAAGGCGACGGCGGCGGCAAAGGACCTCTCCAGTGGGACGAAGTTGGACGCTGTGATAAAGAAGTACGGCAGTAAGAAGCCAAACCTGGCGGAGCAGAGCGCCGATCTCGGTTTCGCGCAGGTGCAGCAGTTACCGCCGGATGTCGCCATGGCTGTGGCCAACCTCCGCCCTGGGCAGGTTTCTGATCCGGCACCGACGCAGGACGGCGGTTTCTCGGTGCTGAAGATGGTGGCGCGCAGGGGCGGTCAGGCAAAGCCCCTGACCGAGGTTCGCGCCCAGGTGGAGCAGGGCGTACGTCAAGCCGGCATAAGTGAGCGCGTTCAGGGCTTCCTCGGCGAGCTCCGGGCGAACGCGAAGATCGAAAGCCAGTTCGAGTTCCCTGAGGCCCAGCCACCGGCGGGAGCACCGGGAGAGCAGCCGGTACCAAACGAGCCTGCACCGGAAGGCACGCCGCAGGGATAGGCCACGGCGCCTTTCTGGACGATTCAAGGGATCCACGTGCACCCGCCGTGGATCCCTTTTTGACGTCGATACCGAATCTCGTTGCGGCTTTCTCGCGCCTGCCGGTACAATTGCGCTTCCGGCAGGCCTAACCGAACCAGGAGATCGCCCGTGAGCAACGTCGAGCATCCCCCGTACCTATGGCACAACCACCGGCTCGTCCGTTGGGAGGACGCGACCGCGCATCTGACGGATCACTGGTGGGCATCGGTGGGGGCGGTCTTCGAAGGGATTCGGGGCTACTGGAATGGCACGGACGGCGAGACGTACATCTTTCGTCTGGATGCGCATCTGGAGCGGCTTGCGGGCTCGATGCGGCTGGTTCGCATGGACGATAGCTTCCCGCCCGACGTGGTGCAGGAGGCGGTCTGCGACCTGATCCGGGCAAATGCGCACGCGGGCGATGTGTATGTCATGCCCCTGGCTTACTCCACCGGAGGGCGCTCCTTCGGCAGCGTGGGTGAGCGTGTCACGAACATGTTTATCACGTCCCGACTGACCACTTCGTCTCTCAGCGAGGAGCACAGCCTACGCGCGGGGTTCAGCTCATGGCGGCGGATCGATGAGAGCTCGATGCCACCACGCGTCAAGGCGGTGGCCAACTACCGCAACAGCCAGCTCGCAGCGTCGGAGGCAGTCCTGGCCGGTCACGATTCCGCACTGATGCTCAACGCCCAGGGGAAGGTCACGGAAGGGCCGGGAAGCTGCGTGTTCTTCGTGCGCGGTGGGGCACTGTTCACGCCGGACCTGTCCAGCGGGATACTGGAGAGCATCACCCGTGATAGCGTGCTGCGCATCGCCCGCGAGTTGCTGGGACTGCGGGTGGAGGAACGCACCGTGGACCGCACGGAAGCGTACCTCGCGGACGAGGCGTTCTATTGTGGGACGGCCGCTGAGATCACGCCTATTGCCGCGATCGATCACCACGAGCTTCGTGGAGGGGTCCCCGGTACCGTGACCCAACAACTCCGAGACGCGTATCACGGGCTCGTGCGGGGCACAGACCCGCGCTTTCCGGAGTGGCGGACGCCCGTCGGGCTGGCGGGCCAGCAACTCCAGGCAGCTCAGTCCGCTAACCGCGTGCCCTGGTGACGCCAGAGTGTCCGTTCCATCGCGCTGAGTGCTCCCCCGGCTTGACTGCGACGTTGCGCCCTCGCTGGGCGTTTGCGCGCCCTGACGACGGCTGCTAGGATGAAAGGGAATCAAGGAGCCTGCATGCATCGCGCCCTGCCCACTTTCTTTGCCCTTCTAACGCTGCTTTTCGTCGCGTGCAGCACCGGCGCCGAAGACCAGAATATCCCCACACCGATGGCCGCCTCGCCGACCGCGCAGCCACAGGCGAGCCCGGAGGAGCAGCAGGCGGCGATACCGACCCGGGAGGCAACGCGCACCGCACGTCGGGAGGGCACAGCGATCCCCGTCGAGGTGACGGCAACCGCAGGGACGAGCAAGCCGGCCGATGAGCCGCGGTCCCAGGCGACCGCAACGAGAGCGGCACCCAAGACGGAGTTCGACCGGATAGCGCAAGACGTGGCCAAGATCCGGGGGTTGGAGATCCGCGAAGATATCCGCGAGGACTATCTGACGCGCGAGCAACTGCGCGAGCGACTACGCAAACAGCTCGACGAGGAATACAAGCCAGCGGACGCCATGGCCGACCAGCGGGTGTTATCTGCGTTTGGTCTGATACCAACGGACCTTGATCTCAGAGCATTGTATCTCGATCTCTATACCGAGCAAATCGCGGGATTCTACGACACCGAGACGGAAGACATGTACGTTATCAGCACGGGCAAGCAATTGAACGCACTTGGCGAGCTAACGTACGCGCACGAGGTGACTCACGCCCTGCAAGATCAGCACTACGATCTGGATCGCCTCAGCAAGCCGTACGAGAACGAAAACGATGATACGCTGCTCGCGATCACGTCACTTATCGAAGGTGACGCCGTGGCCCTGCAGAACGGGTACCTGATCTCCAAGCCGGCGTTGATCGGGAGAATCCAGGATGCGTTTGAGGAGGAGCAGGTCAGCAGCGAGAAGCTGGGGAATGCACCACCGATCATCTCCGAGTCCTTGCTGTTCCCGTACGACGCTGGTGCACGCTTCGTCACGTCGCTGCGTCGCAACGGGGCGTGGCAGGCAGTTGACGCGGCGTACAAGGATCCGCCGAAGAGCACGGAGCAGATACTACATCCGGAGAAGTACACAGATCGGGATGACCCGACCGCTGTGACCGTGCCCGACCTCGGCGCCGCGCTGGGTGACGGCTGGGCAAAGCTGGAGACGAACCTGTTTGGCGAGTTCCAGACGCGCGTGCTTCTGGAGGGGCAGCTCGATGACGCCGTTGCGCGCGACGCGGCGGAAGGCTGGGACGGTGATCAGTTCGTCTTGTGGGGCAAAGGCGAAGAGGATGTAGTCGTTTGGCAGACGGTATGGGACTCCGAGGAAGATGCGGAGCAGTTCACTGATGCCCTGCGCGACTACGACGAGGCGCGGTTCGATGCGTCCTTCGACGATGTCGGGGGCACGCTTACTCTCTCGCGAGATGGACAGGTCGCGAAGATACGGCGCGAGGGTACGCGCGTGTCGTATGCGCTTGGTCCATCGGAGGATGTGGCAACGAAGGTACTAGGTGCACTCGACCGGTAAGGACCAGTGCACTCGTAACCGTACCGATGGGCCTTCGCCCGTGGCGATGGTGCGATACAGCGAGCGTGAGAGGTGGCCAGGTCCGGTCAGCAACCCTGTCAGGACGGACCACTCTGCTGGAGTCTGGCCCTGTCGGCGTATGTGGTCTCCTGGTCAAATCTCTGATTCGCAACCCGCTTGAACCGCGGTCCGTGTCATCCCCAACGCAGCGAAGGATCCGTAGCCTGTACCAGATTCCTCGCAGGCTCGGAATGACACTGCCCTACCGTTCAGGCGGGCTGTGTGTCAGTCGCGTTGAGGAGTGCCATCGAACGCTCCAGCTTGGCCAGTGCGTCTTCTGGAGCGGTAGTGCTCACCCGCAACAGCTTTCGGCTGGCTGTATCCCCGCGCAGGATGGTGATCCGGCTCTTCGGCGCGCCGGTCATCGCGGCGAGCAATGCTATCAACGCGGCGATTGCCGCGCCTTCTACCGGGCTGGCCCCACGCCGTATCTTCAGCTCACCGTCACCGCGCTCGATTCGTGGCTGTTTCGCGCCGCCCTGTACGCGCACCCGCAAGGCCAACTTGTCGGGCTTGAGCATGTAGAAACTGGAGCCCACCGCGTCTACTGCGTAAGGAACTGCCTCGTGCCGACGCGTTGCTTGACCTGTGCGCGTGTCGGTACGGTGGACGTGCCCGCCCCTTCGATGACCAGCGACGCGGCGCTGTTGGCGAAGTACGCCGCACGCTCGATATCGTTTGTTGCCTTGAGCTCGATGAGAAACGCGGCTGCGAAGGTATCACCCGCACCCGTCGACTCTACCGGGGCGCAGGCGTACGCGGGAAACGTGCGAGGCTCACGATCAATGTACACCGTGGCACCCCGCGCTTCGTGCGTTAGCGCGACGATGTGCACCGTCTTAACGAAGTGTTCTAACGCTTCGTGCGTCGGTAGGTCATCCTCACTCAACACCAGCACGTCAACCTGCCGCAGGAGATCCGCATCCGGTTCCCAAGGTACGGCGTGGACCTCGCCCGCGTCGTTCCAGGCTCGCATCATGCCTTGTGGTGTCACCCCTAGCAGTGACGTGCCGAATGCATGAAAGAGGTCGTTCGTAATCTCCCCCGCGACCGGCCCCAGGAGCACGACGCGGCTCTCACGCCACTCCTTAGGTACGTCCGCGATGCTTAGTGGCGCGGCAACGCCAGAGACAATTTGCGTGCGGACCGGACCGCTGTACAGATTGCGAAAGGTGGTTGAGGTCGGTGAGGTCTTTGAGGCGATACTGATGCCTTCAAGCGCCGGCAGGGGATCAAGGTCCGGGCCGAAACTGGTGACAACCGCTGTCCGCAGGCCGAGACGAGCTCCCAGCAAGCCCGCATAGGTCGCGGTCCCACCTAAGCTGTACGTTCCCCCCTCATGGAGGTCCTTGCTCACGTGGCCGACGACGAGCAGGTCGGGCACACCGGCGCGAGGCTCGTCACTCGGCAGGGTAGATCACCACCCGGCGTTCATCGCCCTCCCCCAGGCTTTCGGTCACGACCCGATCGTCGTCCTGGATGGCAAGGTGGACGATTCGGCGTTCGCGCGGCGGCATTGGCTCGAAGGTGAAAGGCTGTTGCGTTTCAACGACACGGCGAACCATGCGCTTCGCGAGCTGTTCCAGCACTTCCTCACGCCGGGCGCGGTAGCCGGCGACATCAACGCTGACATTTGGCCATATGCCGACCCATTTCTGCACCATCAGGTTGAGGATGTACTGCAGCGCGTCGAGGTTCTCGCCGCGCTTGCCGATCAGTACCCCGAGATCCTCCCCTTCGACCTCCAGGACGACCGGTGCATCTGTCTGTGTGGTGGTCACGCTGGCCGGATCGACGCGACTGCTCGCGATCAGACCGAGGTGATGGAGCAGATCGCTGAGCGCCTCCTGGCCGACCTGCGAGACGTGCATGCGCTCGCCGGGGGTGAGTTCCCGCCGGCTGCCCGAGCGCTGCGCTCCGCGTCCTCGTGCCGGCCGTTGCGGTGCCGGCGCAGAACGCGCACTCACCGATATGAGCGCTTCGTCGGTGACGAAGCCGTGCTCATCCGGCTCGTCCGGCTGCCGAAGCACCTCGACCTCGACGTCGTCGATGCTGAGCCCCAACTGGTCCAGGGCAAGATCGATGGCTTCATCGACGGTGGTCGCCGATATCTCCACGCTCCGAATACTGTTCAAAGCAGACCTCGGTTCGCTCTACTGCCGTCCGGATCGCGCCTTCTTCTTGCTGCCGTTTCGGTTTACCGACCTCTGACCCTGTCGGCGGGCCGGCTTTGTTGCAGGGCTAGCCACCGCCGCCGCACGACTCCCGTTGCCGTTCGCGTTGAAGGTAGCGACCGTTCTGCCGACGGTGCCTGCCGCGCCCGGAAGTTGCCAGGCATCCTCGGTGTACTTGTTGCCCTGCGGCACAGTTACCTCAGGCACGGTCTCCGAAGGGGCTGCGGGTTCAGGCGCAGACTTCTGATTTACGAGTGCTTGCTTCCCCGCACCCTCGCTTTGCTGCTGTTTCTCCTGCTGCTGCTGTTGCGCCTCCATCATGCGCTCCTGCATCCGCTGCATGAAACCAGGCTTTGTGGACACCTCATGCGGGGCTCTTGGGGGCGGCAGGAAACTTTTCGTTTGCTTTCGCGGCAGGAACGGGAAGAGGTCGCTCAGCGAGCCCCAGCCGGTAATGAAGAACTGCTGCACGGCGCTGAAGAGGCTGGAGACCGCCCAGTACAGCACCGCCCCGGCGGGGAAGTTGATGCCGAACACGATGACCATCAGGGGCATGAACTGCATCATCATGTTCATCTGCTTCTGCTGCGCGTCAATGACCTTGTCCCGTGTCTGCATCGCCATGCGTGTCTGGAAGAATTGCGCGACGGCGGCGATAACCGGGATCAGGTAGAACGGGTCATTGTCGGCAATACGAGGTATCCACAGGAAGCTGTCGAGTCCCATGTCGGAGGCTTCCAGCCTGCGGATCGCCGTGTACAGCGCGAAGAACACCGGTATCTGGACAAGCGTCGGGAGGCAGCCGGCAAGAGGGTTGAACCCATACTGCCGGTAAAGGGCCATTTGCTCTGCGCTTGCGGCTGCACGGTCCTTGCCGTGCTTGCGCATAATCTCTTTGACCTGCGGCGCCAACTCCTGCTGGCGACGAGAATTGCGCAGAGCGGGCAGCGTGAGCGGAATAAAGAGCGTCTTCACCAGGATGGTGAACAGGATGATCGCGATACCACCGTTGCCTGTTAAGCCATAGAGGAAGAGCAGACCTTCGCTAATAACGCCGACGAGTTGGTTCCAACCCGGAAAAGCCCACGCGAGAACTGTCAAGTACGTCTCCTAATACGCCGAACTATTACGGTACGGGATCATGGCCACCCTGCGTCCACGGATTGCAGCGGAGGATGCGCCATGCGGTAAGCCATCCACCCTTGAAGATACCATACTTCTGAAAGGCTTCATAACCATATTGAGAGCAACTCGGATAGAAGCGACAGGACGGCGGCAGCATCTTCGACAGCGTCAACTGGTAGACACGGATCAAACCCATCGCGGCGTATCGCATCTGCTCGCCTACTCCTGCACCGCTCGGACTGTCAGCCCGAGTTCTTCCAATTGAGTCCGTACGATCGCGCACAGTGACGCGAAGTCCAGTTCTAGCGACATCGGATGAGCCGTCCCCGTCACCGCGAAGGGGTGGGGCTGGACGCCATAGACACAACGAAAGGCCTCCCGCAACCTGCGCCTTGCCTTGTTACGGCGAATCGCGCTGTCGAAGCCCTTGGTCGTCGAGAAGCCGTAGCTTTCCCGGTCGGAGCGTGCGACACAGATTACGGTGTGACGCCCCCGCGCGCACCGGCCTCGACGCCGGACGTGCCGCCAGGCGGCCGCTTCGTGCAGTCGCCGTTCTCGGGGGAACACCGCGTGGGCGCGTTATCGGTCGCTAACCGAGAGACGCTTGCGACCCTTGCGCCTGCGGGCACTGATGACCGCGCGACCGCTACGGGTCTTCATGCGTGCCAGGAAGCCATGCTCTCGCAGGCGGGGCCGCTTCTTTGGTTGATAAGTCCGCTTTGGCATCTGCCATCTTTCCTCTGAAATAGGGTGTTATGTTGCGGGATTATACTTGCCCTTTCGCAGGCCTGTCAAACGGCCACAGGGTGCTATTGGTTGCTGTTCTTGCTACAGACCGCGCCGCGCCGCGGCACTGCAGGGACCGGCGGCACGCGGTCGAGCAAACTGGAGGCGGCGGCACTCGAACTAGCGTCATTGGTCAACATAGTTCAGTCCGTGCGGCCGCAAGCGGTGGTTTGGATGAGCGATGGTGGACTCCGGCCGGTGAACGGTGGAACGTCTGAAACCGGAAGACTCCGGCGCCCTGGAGAGCCTGAGTCCGGAGCTTGGGGCTAGGGCACCGTTTCGCTAGCGGTCAGCGGCGGCCCGGTCCG
>JADDPA010000172.1:3958-5477 GCA_016782125.1 Thermobaculum sp. | reverse complement strand
CGGGTTGCCGTCGGCACGGGTAGCATGGCAGGCGGGCATGCTCACGCCCGGGTCCGATCGGTAGCCATCGGTAGGGTGGTCATTAGCGTTCCTTGTCCGTAGGTTCAACCAGCTTGTACGGTCCGGTACACGTCACCCGCTTGCGGCTCACCAACATGGCTACCGCGCGATTCACGTCTCGAGGTGTAGCACCGGTATCCTTGGCGAGCTGGATCGTGCCTCGACCGACGCGGTATTGACCATAGACGAGCTGCTCAATCGTGCTACACAACTCTTCCAAGTACGTGTCTGTGGTGGGTTGCGAGGGTTGCGAGGGTTGCGAGGGTTTGCGAGGGTTTTCTAGAACTTCCATACGCGAGGCTATAGAGCCGGGAGAGTTCTTGTTTTCACCTTCCAACCCTCGCAAGTCTGCGGCGGTATCGTCCGTGACTCCAGTATCTATGCGGGTTTCGGGCTCTGCGAGGGTTTGCGCGTCGTGCGAGGGTTTGTCGGGCGTCGGAGGGCTTGTCCGCAGTCGGATCCCGTGATAAACCCTCACGCGGGCGTTATCCCGGTGGTATCGCTCACTCATCACCCTTCCGAACTTGGTTGCGCTCAGCCGTTCGCGCTCGGTGAATCCCTGCTCCTCAGCCCATTCCTTGTACGCGAGGTAGAACTCGGCCGCGACCACGGTGAACGTGTCGCCCTCCTCGCACCGCTCCCGCACGAAGTCACTGAGCGGATCCGACTCCTCGCGGTATGCCGCGGTTGCCGCAACCACCTTCGCCGGCGGTTTGAGTCCACGTTCTCGCCAGGCGAGGCACCCACGCACGGCCCAGGCGAGTATGCCGGGCATCTCCGCCTCGAGCTTCTCGGGTAGGTCATGCTCGGCTTCCAGGTCGAACTGCTGTCCAAACGGTATGAACCGCACGCGCCGCCAGAACCCGAATGAATCGTCGGTGACGCGCGGCTTGTGGTTGAACGCCAAGAAGAAGCGGGCTTCCGGGATGAACGTCACTTCGCGTTCGTACAGGTGCCGTGCGGTGAGCGGGTCGTTGCCCGTGAGCGCCTTGATAAGCGCCTCATTGAGCCGCACGCCCTCATTGGTCTCAATCGCAGTCACTACGCGCTTACCAGCGAGCGCGGCCAGCTCGGTCGAGGGACCGTTTGCGGGCCGGGATACCGCAAGTAGCGTCGTCATGGCGGTGTGGTGCCCGTGCTGTCCGAGTAGCTTTCTCAATGCGGTCAAGAGCGTAGACTTGCCGTTCGCGCCGATCCCGAACGCGAACACGAGTGACTGGTCGCGGGTGTGTCCGGTGAGACAGTAACCGACGTATCGGTGCAGATAGTCCACGAGCTCGGTGTCGCCGCCGAAGATCTCTGAGATGAACCGCTCCCACCGCGGCGCCCGGGCGTGTGGGTCATAATCAATCGGTGTGTGCAGCGTGATTCGGTCCTCTCGCCGCCCAGGTCGGAGCTGCCCGATGCGCAGATCGATCACGCCATTCGCGACGCCCAGGAGGTCCGGGTTTGCATCCCA
>JADDPA010000172.1:0-3901 GCA_016782125.1 Thermobaculum sp. | reverse complement strand
TTTCTTGGCTTGGGATTCACTCGCGACGCCCCAGGCAAACACACGCTTCTTTTCGTCGGGATCCGCGATGTCAGCGGCGGACCGTTGCCGCACGCGCGCGGCTTCCAATGCCAGGCGTTCCACCTCGAGCCCGGTGTCCTCTTGCCACCAATGGCCGGCCCATTGCAGCCACCTATCGCGACGGACGTTGTAGCGCAGTCGGTCACCGTACAGGTGCGCGAATAACTCGCCGTTGCCGGAATCGGTCAGCGGGAAGCGCGGCGCGTCGTCTGTTGTCTCCGCGCCCACGACGTGCATCATGCCGTAACTTGATGACGTGCGACGAATGCCCAGCCATTCGGTCAGCTTGTCTGTTGTGGCCTTGCCGAGAATCTCCGCAACGGTAGGCCACCCGGTGGCGTGCTTGCCCTCGGCGATTGCGCGGCTGGTGCGCCTGGCCTTCAGGCGGGTGCGGACCTCCTCATCGCCAGCAGCTTCAGCCGCGCGCGCGACGAAGTGGTCAACATCGTCGGGATCCCAATTCGCGCGAATCAAACCACCGGTCACCGCCATGGCGAGCTCGTCGCGTCGCCCAGCGCCCGGCCAATGGCGAGCTAGCAGGGTGCACGCCGCAAGCTTGCGGACTGTATGCACCAGCTCACGGCCGTCGACGTGGGCCGGGTCACCTTCACCTTCCCACCGCAACGACTCACCGTTCGGATGTGTGCTGGGTGGGACCAATGTCTGGCCCTTCGTGCGCAACTCGAGCATCCGGGCTCGCTCACCGTCGCCCGGATCCGGGTCGTTGAACGCGGCATAATCGGGCAGCGGGTCGGCATAGTACCAATGATGCGAACGCGGCGCGCCCGGCCTGCCGTGCACCACATCGGTGGTGGGTAGGAACGCGGGTGCCAGTTGCCGTGCCTCACGGCAGTCGCAGTCCACGTCTGTCGTGCCATCGACGCCAAGTATCAACCCGACGCCCTGGCCATTCGTGAAGTACCGTGGCAGGTCCTCTTCCGTGAGCCGGAGGTCCTGCCACTCTTTCAGATTCGGTCCCTTCGAGCCCGGCGCGGTCGGTACAACGTAGAACCCGCGCCGCGTGTACTCGCGGGCGGCTTCAAGGTTACTCATAGTTGCGCCCAGCCTGCACAGTGTTTACAATCATGGTGTTGAATCCTCTTGGCGCTGTGGGTCCCGGTAGTTGTGCACCGGGACCCACATTCTTTTGCCCGCTACAGTGGAATCTCTTCCACAACCTCGGGCGCCCTCCCGCCTCTCAGTGGCCGCACATCCGTCACTTTGTTGGCGAGCGTGCCGCTTGCCGAGTAGACCGGATCCACCACCAGACGCGCCTGGCGACCGATAAGCTCGGTGCTCTTGGGTGGTGTCTCACCATCACGGAGTTGGCGCCCAAGCAGCGCCTCAATCACTCCGCGTAGCTTCGCCTTCGGAGTGAGCGGGACGTGATTTGCCCAGCTCGCGAGCTTGCGGCCGTCATCCTCGCCACCGTTCACCTGCCACCGGAAACGGATTTGCTTCCGGTCGGGCTCGAACTGGTTGTCGACGAGTTCCATCTCCATCAGTGTCGCCGTGACGACGTCGTCGGAAATGGGCTTGTCTGGCGCGGCTGCTTCGAACGTGATCTCTTGAATAGACATTGTGAATCTCCTGATTTGTTGCTTTGTTGAATCTTCTCGGCGCCTTGCGAAGGCTATGCGCGGCCGTCTCCCTTGTCTTTGCTATTGGCGGGGCAAGGTCCCGCGTTCTTGGTTGCCAGCGACCGGCGTACTAGGTAGGTTGCCTGCTCCCTCAGCGTTCTCTCTTCCCGCTCGGCAAGTGCCTGCAAGGTGTCGAAGTCCTCGCCGGGCAGGAGTAGCGATACCCTGCGATACGGTCTGTCCATGAGCGTGCCTCCTTGCCTTTCGCCCATCATACGGGCGCACCATCGCCGTCAAATACCGTCAATTCCGAGTTGTTTTGCCCATTTCTCGATCGTGTCGGGTTTATGGAGTTTGTCGTAGTGGAGCCCAACTAAATCGGCGGCAACCCATCGGTCTATTCCGCGGCGGCGCTGTTTGTGGTACTCCAGGACGACGGCCCTGCGGTATTCCTCGGTGTGGTTGAGGGAGCCGACATAACGGCCGCGTCCTCTCCGCGCCTGACCCCTCGCCGTTTTCGCCGTCGATTCCCCCGCGACTGAGGCTTTCACGCTCTTCTTCGCCGTGGCGTGACGTACGTGGGTAACGGCTCTCTGGACTGAGGCTTTCACGCTCGTCTGCGCCGTGTAGGAACGCACGTGGGTAACGGGTTCCTGGGCGGTGGGTTCTTCGTCTCCCGGCATGGCCTCTTGCACCGCTCGCCTCCCTGATAAAATGGACATGCCTCCGTGTGCGCTTGACCGCTAACACGATGGCACCAGCCGCGTGCCTACTTACCTAGGCCGCGGCTTTTGACTGCTCACCGTTGCCCGATCCGTCAATGTCATACCGCCTGGCGAGCTCACCAACCGCGAGCGCGATAACCGCGGTACGGCTGATGTGCAGCTCCGCAGACAACTCCCGGAGCAGCCGCGCCACGTCCGGTTTCACCCGTAGCGTCAGGCTCACGTCCCTTACTTCTCTCTCAGCTTCCATATTGCCTCCAATATTGCTGCCCGAATGTATTGATTTGCACGTGCAAACCTGCTATTATTATATCAGGTCAAGCGTACACGTTCAATACAAGGAGGCGATCATGACACGAAGGCAGGTAGCAGAGCGGGCGATACAGAAGGCGGTGGAACTCCGCCCGGTGGTTATCCAGGTGGATAACGACTTCTGGGCGGTACAGTCGAGCAAGTCGGGCCTCGGGTACTTGGTGGAGCGGGACCCGTCGACCGGTGACCTGTGGTGCCCGTGCAAGGCGGCTGAGATGACCGGGACGTGCTACCACCGCGCGGCGGTGGGTCTCGCCACCGGCACGATCCCGGCGCATTGGCTGCCGGCCGTAGACGTGCCCGTCAGCGTCGAGGTTATGGCGGTGGCGTCATGAGCCACACACCGAAGGTGCTCACCACTTGTCCACATTGTGGATATCGGGTCTCGGCGAAGGTGCGATCGCTCAAGGTGCGGCCGGTGCGCCGCTGCCCTCGGTGCGGGCGTGGGTACGCCGTCGTGACTGTGCAGGTGGCATCGTGAGCAATAAGCACGACGGGCTCATGCAGGCGCTCAGTGATCTCTGCTATGCGGCGCCGGAGCTGCCCGAGTCGCAGCTTGCGGCGATGGTTCTGGACCCGGAGACTCACCTGCGACAGATCGGCGCCTGGCGGGAGTTCGAGCCGTTCAGGCCGGATGACGCGGACTGGTTCGAGCGGATCGGGCGCGTGCTGCTGAAGCTCCACCGCGACGCGCACCGGTAGCGCGGCGACAATCTAGCCGTCGCACGGCCGCCTTTCGGGGCGGTCTCTTGTTGCCTTCTGTCAATCTCTCTATAATGCCGGACTTGACGACGCCACGCGCTGCGAGCCACCCCGAGCGGAGAGGAGCGGGGGAGAGGGCCGGATGTGTGATCAGACAAGCCGTAAAGAATGGAGACACACTTGAAGACCCTACGATCACTACTGATGGCACTCGCGCTACTCGCACTGATGGCATTCCCCGCGCTGGCCGATGACCACAACTGTGACGACTACGAATCCCAGGCGGCGGCACAGGAGGAGCTGCGCAACGATCCTTCAGATCCCAACGGGCTCGACGGCGATGAAGACGGTATCGCGTGCGAGAACAACCCGGCGCCTACCGACATGGATCCGGTCTCCGTGGAGGATATCGAAGACCCCGTAGATGATATCGAGGGCGACGATATGGCCGAAGAGGACCTGCAGGGAGACAACACCCAAGACGATGTAGACGACGATCAGCACGAAGGCGAGTCGCCTGAG
>JADDPA010000093.1 GCA_016782125.1 Thermobaculum sp. | reverse complement strand
AGGCCTACCTGCACGGGGTGAGCACCCGCAAGGTCGACGACCTGGTCAAAGCGCTCGGCGCGGACTCCGGGATCTCGAAGTCGGAGGTGTCGCGGATCTGCCGCGACCTCGACCTCGAGGTGGCGGCGTTCCGCGACCGGTCGCTGGACGAGCACGCGTTCCCGTATGTGTTCCTCGACGCGACGTACTGCAAGGCGCGGGTCAACCGCCGCGTGGTCTCCCAGGCCGTGGTGGTCGCGACCGGGGTGGCCGCCGACGGGCGCCGGGAGGTGCTCGGGTTCGCCGTCGGTGACAGCGAGGACGGTGCGTTCTGGACCGGCTTCCTGCGCACGCTGAAGGCCCGCGGCCTGCACGGCGTTCAGCTGGTCATCTCCGACGCCCACGAAGGACTCAAACAAGCAATCGCGGCGGTGCTGCTCGGCGCCTCGTGGCAACGCTGCCGCGTGCACTTCCTGCGTAACGTGCTCGCCCAGGTCCCGAAGGGCTGCCCGGACATGGTGGCAGCCGCGATCCGCACCATCTTCGCCCAACCCGACGCCGCCCACGTGCGCGAGCAGCTCGACGTCATCGCCGGCATGCTCGGCCGCCAGTTCCCCAAGGTCGAGGCGATGCTGCGCGACTGCGCCGGTGAGATCACCGCATTCGCCGACTTCCCGCCCGCGCACTGGAAGAAGATCTGGTCCACCAACCCACTGGAGCGGCTGAACAAAGAGATCAAACGCCGCACCGACGTCGTCGGCGTGTTCCCCAACCCCGCTGCGCTGCTGCGCCTCGCCGGCGCCGTCCTGGTCGAAGCCCACGACGAATGGCAAGTCGGAGACCGCCGCTACCTCTCTGAAGGCTCCATGGCGCTCCTACTCAAACCCGTTGAGGGGGTGGTCACCGCCGAACTCGTTCCGGCATAGTCAACCCAGCAAAGCCTCATGCGGCTACAGCGACTTACACCACGCCACGGGGCGCGACCCCTCCTTGCTGAGACGTTGATTGCGGACACGACTTCTGGACGTCTCGGGACATGCGACAGGGGCTCCCGCGGCGGCACCGCACAAACCCTCGTTCTTGAGACACTCAAGTCAGCACCAGCTCGTGGCGAGCGTAGAGGCGGTGCGCATCGCCGTGGTGGCTGTGGTTCTAGATGAGCCGGCCACGGACCTGTTGCGGCTGCGGCGCCCGATGCCCGAGAGTTCAGAGGACTCGAAGCTGCCGCTGGGGGTACGCAGCCCGGGCTGCAGTCGAGGCAACTCGATTCCGCGTTATCCTCGTCGTGTGGATCTGGACGCAATACCTCCGAACAACCTTGCAGCGCGCTTACGGGAGATTTGCCCGCACGCGACGCACTTGATGACCCTCCTCGGTGAGAACGTTGGGCCCGAGTTCCTATCCGGCTTCGCCAATACATACGGCACGGAGTGGCTGCAGAAGTTGACTTCTCCAGAGCTAGTCACTTCCGAGTTTTCAGGTGTCTGGACGGAAGTTCACGGTCGCCGGTACTGGGAATTGCTGGAACTGCTCCTGGTTGAGTATTGGATCAGCGCGATGCCCGCTGCCGTCGCTGGTTTTCTCGCTCCTCCGCTGATCTTTGATAAGACGCTTCACACGATCCGAGGGGCGGTAGGTCTCGCGTTATATAGCCGAGCGAAGAGCCTGAACTGGCAGGAACCACTGACCTTCGTCAGAGCCCTCCGAGTGGCGGAAAGCTACTTGAGCGCCGTCGTGGAGAATGGGAATCTTACGAAGATCGAAGCTGTCCCACAATTCGAAGGCCGGCTCGGAGTGAGTTTAGTGCTTCAGGCACGCTTCACGGACCTGAGCTTTGAAGCGGTCGAACGTATGATTAACCACCTGACGAACTCTATCGCTGCCGGAAACGACGTGCCCGAGTCGCAGGCGTTCCTGTTGGAAGCTCACCTGAGGTGGCACGACGTAGTAGGCGGTGACGAGCCGCTTGTGGTGCTGTTGAAAAGGCACGCCGCGCTAGAGACCACTTCGAAGTCCCCACAGGCTGACTCGCATGCCGCAGAAGCGTGGCTTCGGTTGAGTCATCTGACCCCCAGGCCGGAGAATGCCGCAAAGGCTCGACTTCGTGCAAGCAATCTATTGCATGGCCTCCTTAGTGGCCACCAAGGTATCGATTTCTCGCGTGCTGCGATTATCGCTGCACTCATCGACTCGGGCGAAGCCTATGCAAGCGGGGGCGAAGATGTTTTGCTGCCCGTTCGGGGACTGCGTGTTCCCTTCGGCTTGAAGTCACAAGTTCGTGTGTGGCAAGACATAGACGCCACTGCTACGCGACGGTACCTGAACCGGATCGCCACCCGCTTTGAGGCCGCTCCGCGAGCGATCGCCACTGATCCTATCCGGCGGCGGATTCTAGCATCGGTCCACAGCAATATCTCGCAATCGCACGCGAGAGGAACCGCTCAGGATGAGCGGCGGCAGCACCTCAGGACAGCAATAGATCTTCGCTCCGATAAAGGTAAGCAACGGGCACTTCACGACCCAGAGAGTGGATTAGAAAATGCCCTTGATCTGTTCGACCTGCACCGCTTGACGGGGGATAGGTCACACCTCGTCGCGGGGCTGTTGCGCACGTTGGCGTTGATCGAATTCGATCAGGCCTGGCCTACCCCGCTGTTGCTGCTCGCTCGAGAGATCGAACGCATGCCAGAAGGATTGCCAGTGGAAGTGGTATATCAGCTGAGAGCGTCCGAAGGACCAGTTGCTGTCGAGCCTCTCCAACATGTTCTACAGGGCGACTCCGCGTCCTTGTACGCACTGGCCGCGTCAAGAGCGCTCACGAGCCGGGAGGTGGACAGGAAGAACATCGGTGGTCGCAGAGGCGTCTACTTGGCAGAGGATTACTCTGGAGTACTTGCGGACACGTTCGTGTTCAAGCCCACGACCTCACAACTCGCACGTCGTGAGACTGAACGTGCCGAACGTATAGCGGCGACCATTCATCGCAACGGCCTCGGCGCTGACTTTTCCGTTGCCGCCACGCTGGCTATGAGCACACTTCCAGCGGATGATGTCCTTCGTCAGCACGCGTACGACGTGATAGTTGCCCGGCAGTACCACGCTGGAGTTCTTCTTGCGGATGCGTTGGCGCCAATTGATCTCGGGCAGAAAACGCAGGTGCTGGCCAAGGTCGCACGTTTCCTAGGTTTGATCCACGCGTGCGAGTTCAGCACAGACGATGCTCAGCGCGGGATGCGGCGTGACCTGTGGAAGAAGGAGCTTGGACGTTGGCTGAAGATGGGCCTCAAGCTGGATAATTCTGCTGAGGTGTTTGATCGATGGTGGCAGCTACTCCCGAGGACCGTTCCCGATCTACCTCGACGCGATGCTCATCCATTCAACTGGATCGTCACTGCTGGCAACGGAATTGTGGCGCTGGATCTGGAGGCTTGTGGATGGCGGCCGGCTGGGTATGAGCTTGCTCAGCTCATCGATGATCATCCCCTGCTGCCTCTTGATGACGCGGGTTGGGAGGCTCGTCGACATCTCCTGAAGGTTTACTGTGCGAGCCTGCGGCGTCACGGACTGCGTGTGCAGCCAGACCAAGTGATGCCAGCATTCGAAGCTTCCCTCATGGCTAGGTCTGTTGGGCTCCTCACATCTCCCAAACGCACGCGCGAATCACGGCAGCATGGTGAACTCATACTCAAAACACTTCAGCATCATTCCAAAGATGCGCCAACCCGTGAGCTGGCCCTCTTCCTTCATCGCGCGCATTCCGTTCGCCGCGGTACGTCGACCTCTCTCGAGCATTCTTACCACGAGATCTCCGACGCGCGTCGTCGCCATCTTTCAAGGGCGATGTCCTATGAGTTGCGTCATGGTGAGACCGTGCTGCTGGATGCTGGCGGATGGGCTTACGCCGCCTCCGTGGCTGACGCACTCAACAGAGCCGGTCTCCATACAACAAAGCATGAGGTTATGGCGGTTGCGTCTGCAATGGATGAGTCGCGCTTTGAAGTCAATGGTGCTCGTCTTCGCGCGCTCTACGGGCACACGCGGGCTGTTGAAATCCGGTACGGCCTGGCCGAAGTACCCGATGCTTTGTACCACGGCACCGCCTTCAGGAACCTGAACGCAATCTTCTCATCTGGAGAGGGACTACTCCCTATGTCTCGGAACTGGGTACACCTGTCCAGCGATCCGGTGCAGGCCTTGCGTACCGCTCGGAGGCACGGCCCCGGAGTGCTGCTAATGATTAAATCCGCCCTAGCCACAGCGCCAATCTACGCGGCAGGTGGCAGCGTGTATCTTGTTACTGAGGTACCGGCTGCTGCGTTGCGAATTGTTACGCCGGCGGAACTATTTGTCAACGGAATCTCCGTGGTGAACTCAGGGGCAGCACCTTGAGCGCGGCTGCCCGCGGGCGGCCGCGCCGCCTCCAGGAACGGGCGTTGCCTCGGCTCGAAGGCATCGACAATGCTCTCGACCTCGCCGGTGCAGATCAAAGCGGCAGCGTCCAGTTCACGAACCGCTGGGATGGGGGCATCAGCTGCTTCGGGGCTGCGCGCGCAGCCTGCTGTAGGCGGCCACCGTGGCAACGTCGCGAAGCGCCAGCGACAGATCGCAACGCGGCAGCGTGAGCTCGGGCATCAGAGCCACAAACCCGTGGACCGCACGATCTGCTGGACGTCGGGTCGTTGGAGATTTGCCGATTTGCCGAAGGTCGCGGTCGTAGCCGCCGAGCAAGCGGCAGATCGCGACGAGGAGGGGGCGGTGGTCACACGTGGTCTTCAAGGTCCCGTACGTCACGGATCCACCGTGCACCTCGAGCGCCGTCAGGTCGGCTCGCGCGCGTCGCTCGAGATCGCGCGATGTTGACGAGGACAGGCCCCGCCCCACCCGCGATCCCCACGGCGCGTGGCAGCAACGTCGCCGTATGCCGGGAGCTCGCCCTCTGCCCAGTAAGCGACCGTCATCGCCGCGTTGAACCTGCGTCTTCCAGAACGCGGTCACGTCGGCATCACGCTGGCGTCACCCACCTCTGGTACAGCATCCGAGCGCGCATCCCTTCCGAGGATGCCGGCCCGTGCAGCAAATGATCAGTCGTCCGAGTTGTCGCTGCCTCCGAACTGGTGAAACCCGATCACCGGGTAGCGCGGTCATCGCCACAGAGCACGCGCGCGGCCAGAGCGAAATGGCGCGGCGTACGCATCGAGGAGTCGAGCCCTCTAGCGCCGATGAGGGCGACGCGGGTGAGGTTTTCCACCTGCCGACGACCGCCAGCGAGCACCCGGTGCCGGCACGCTCGGTTGGGGCAGCTGTGGCTTCGCGTCGCCGTCTCCCACAACGGGCTCCAGCAGGAGGAGGATCACGGTGCGCAACAGGCCGGTCATCGGAGGCCAAGGCAGAATCGCCGCAGATCGCCAAAAGTGCATGCGATCTTAGTGATCCCCCTCCGTCGCGGCTGCGACAGAGTAGATGTGGGCGCTGTGCCATCGAGTGACGAAGACGCGCAGCTTCTGCGTGCCGTCGCGGACGGCGACGAGGCCGCGTTGCAGTCGCTCTACGAGCGCCACGCCACGTGGCTGTACCTCCGGCTCCTGCGCCGCTGCGGCGATGAGGACCTGGTCGCCGACGTGCTGCAGGACACGTTCGTCGGCGTCTGGCGCGGCGCGAAGAACTGGCGGGAGGAAGGCGAAGTGGCTGCCTGGATCTGTGGCATCGGCCTGCGCCGGCTGATCTCACGCCTGCGCGGCAGTGCGGCGCCGACGCCGGTGCCGGCCGCGGACATCGACGCGACATCCGCGCAGGTCGTGTCCGCCGAGGACGCCGTACCCCTCGGCGTCGAACACGGCGACCTCGCGACGGCGATCAACCGGCT
>JADDPA010000097.1 GCA_016782125.1 Thermobaculum sp. | reverse complement strand
CAGCAGCCCACCACCCAGGAGCGCGACGCCGTACGCCACTACCCCCTCGGGGTGCGCCCGCGCCACCCGCGCAAAGTGCCGCACCAGGCCGAGCTGGCGCCCCGGCACTACCGCGTCCTTAGCCAAGCTGGCTGTCCGCTCCGCCCGATCCGCTGCTAGTAGCGTTACCCACCGCTTTGGGTCGTGCGCGGGGTAGCCGTATGCCTGACGCCTGAGCTTCTCCGCCACGCCGGAGGACGGTTGGGCGCTGCCGTAAACGGGCGTAGGTCTGCCTGTCCCCAACTGCATCGGCAGCGGCACGTCCCGCCCCTCGATGGCGACCTGCTGACTGATACGCCTTCCCTCTCCCATGCGTCTCCTCCAAACCTCTTCCTGCCCCACCGCCTCGCTTGATTTCCACCTGTTCCCGCCTGCAAACCATATGCCGCGGAGCGGCACAAGACTTGCTCCCCGCCGGAACCTGCACCCTATTACCTCCAGAGGAGTACCTGGTATGAAGGCGCTTGCCTACTACGGCAAAAACGACGTCCGAGTTGTTGAGAAACCAAAGCCCCAGATTGAGCACCCGGAGGACGCTATCCTTCGCGTCACCACCGCAGCTATATGTGGGTCCGACCTTCACCTGTACCACTCCCTCGTGCCGGACACGCGCATCGGCCACACCTTCGGGCACGAGTGTGTCGGCATTGTGGACGAAGTAGGCCCGGAGGTCACGGCGGTGCAGCCCGGCGACCGAGTTGTGGTGCCGTTCAACATCGCCTGCGGGCGGTGCTTCTTCTGCGAGCGCGGCGAATACTCGCAATGCGCCAATGCCAATCCGTACAACGACTTGGGCGGCATCTACGGCTACTCGCACACCACGGGAGGCTACGACGGCGGGCAAGCCGAGTACGTGCGCGTGCCGTACGCGAACATCGGGCCGAGAAAACTGCCCGACGACATCTCCGATGCCCAGGCAGTGATGCTCGCCGACATCTTCCCGACCGGATACTTCGGAGCGGACATCGCGAACATACAGCCGGGTGACACCGTGGTGGTGTTCGGGGCAGGACCGGTCGGCCTGTTCGCTATGAAGTCCGCCCGCGATTTCTTCGGTGCGGGGCGCATCATAGCCGTGGACCACGTTCCCTACAGGCTCGAGTTCGCGGCTCGCGAGTGCGGTGCGGAAACGGTCAACTTCGACGAGGTGCCCGACTGCGTGCAGCAGCTGCGCGACCTCACGGGAGGGCGTGGTCCTGATGCGTGCATCGACGCCGTGGGACTCGAGGCTTCCGGTAGCCTGCCGCAGTCGGCGCAGGGAGGACTCCTCCTGCAGGCAGGTTCGACCGTGGCGCTGGGCTGGGCGATAAACGCGGTGCGGCCGGGAGGTACTATCTCAATAATCGGCGTCTACGGACCGCCGTTCAACCACTTCTTCCCTATAGGTTGGGCGATGAACCGCAATCTGACACTTCGAATGGGCCAGACGCCGGTGCTGCAATACATCGACGACCTCATGCAGAAGACTCGGGAGGGCCAGATAGACCCCTCGTTTGTCGTGACGCACGAGCTGTCGCTGGACGAAGCGCCCCGCGGCTACGAGATCTTCGAGCGGAAACAGGACGAGTGCATAAAGGTGCTGCTCCACCCATAGCCTATGGCACGGGACAGCACTTGGATGAGGGCGAAGCGCCCCGAAGGGCCTTACCTGTGGTGGGCTTTCCTCCCCGATTGCTGGACCGCTCGACGACCTAGTTTGCGTCGAAGATAACTCCGCGCCTTCTCGCAGAGCGGCCACTATAAAAACGAGGGGCCGTGCACAAAGTGGTGTGCACGGCCCTCGGGAGAGGAGAAACCCTTAGGGGATAAGGCTACTCCTCGTACTCGGGGCAGTACGGAGCCGTCGGGTCGTACTCGCTGGAGGTATCGTGCAGCACGGCGCGCAGAGCGTCTATCCGACCGTTGCCGAAGCACTCGTCGTAGCCAGGAAGTCCGATGTCTATCGCCGTGGCCTGCAGGTACTGCTCGACCTTCGTCGGCGACATGTGCACGTCTCCATCGGGTCCCACCTCCCCGTACTGGCTCACGATCAGCGCTGCTACTCCCGCCGCGTGGGGCGAGGCCATCGAGGTTCCCTGGATACAGCCGTAGGCGTTGCCAGGTATCGTCGACAGGATCGTCGTATTGCAGTCACCTGTTGAACCGTTGCCGCCCGGCGCTGCGACGTCCGTCGCGCCCGTGCCGTAGTTCGAGTAGCGCGCCTTCTCGCTCTTGCGGCCGAGGGACGCGGTGCCGACCACGCCCTGCGTCTCGGCGGGCACCACCTCACACTCGTTGCCCGTGGGCGGATTCGCGAGGTCGGTGTCGGAGTTTCCGAGCGCGGCTACCGGGGTGACGCCCTGGTTGCGCGCGTACTGGATCGCCCGCTCGACCGCGTGACGGAAGGTCCGCTGGGTCTCCTCGCTGGCGCACTTGAACTCCGTCGAGGAGAGCAACTCGTCGTCGTCAACAAAGAAGCTCATGTTTATCACGTCGAGCTTCGCATCGCCCGCGTACGTGATGCCCTGCACCACGGGGCTGGCATAGCAGTAGCCGGACGCGTCACACACCTTCACGGGAACGAGGGTGACGTTCGGCGCGACGCCAACCACTCCTACTCCGTTAGCCTGAGCCGCGATCGTGCCGGCGACATGCGTGCCGTGGAACTGGTTGTCAGTCGCCGGGTTCTGCGTGCCAACAAGGGTGAAGTCACGACCACGAGCCACGTCAACGTTCGAGCCCTTGCCGTCAACGACGAAGTCAGCGTGCGTGGCGTCTATACCGCTATCGAGCACGCCCACGTCAACGCTGCGCGCGCCTGCTTGTGTCGCATGCGCCTGCGGAGTCCTTATCTGCTGCATGTCCCACTGCAGGGTCTCAAGAGGATCGGACGTCTCCTCCGGGCCGCCATCCGGCACGCTCGCGGGATCGAGTATCGTGAGGTTGCCACTCTCGATCGCCTCTTCCATGGTCTGGAACTGCTTCCAGTTGAAGTCCTGCCCGACCGACTCAACGAGCGTTGAAGCCCGCAACGTGTCGGCGAAGAGCGCGTTGGAAGAGTCGACCATCAGCACCCCTATCTGCCGGGTGAGATCGGCTGTCACCGTGCCACCCGCGCTCTCTACCAGAGCCAGGGCAGCCTGAGTATCTGTCGAGAAGGCGCCGTCGGTTGCCTGCGTGCCCGCGAGCACGACGATATAGCTCTGTGGAGACTCGGTCACCGCGACCGCGCTTGATAAGGGCATCCCGCTCAGCAGGAGCGCCACTGCCAGTATGCCCGCGAACACCTTGTTATGAATGTGTGCCAATTCAGCCTTCTCCTGTTGCCTTTGCGCTGCCCTACATTCCGTCGACGGAGGCGAATTCTGCCGGCGTGCGCGGCTTTAGCCCCGCCGCATTGATCTTAAGCGCACAAGGTAAAAACCCGGTAAATGCGCCGGTAAACATCTGGTCAACAAATCGGAGTCGCGGCACCCTCCAGCCTCCGGCGCCTCGGGCGAAGAGCGACTCCTGTAGCCGGCCCTCTGGCAAACTGCTTGCATCGGACAGAACCTCAAAAGGAGGATCCAAGATGTCCAACGAAGAGCGCGACGTGTGGAACCCGAGCGTTGCCGGGGACTACGACTCGGAACAGGAGCAACCGAGCCCAGCCGAGGAAGAGGGTGGTATAGACCCCGACGACGTATCCACTCCCGACGAGCCCCAGCCCGGCAGAGGGCCTGAAGGCCCCGACTCGTAAGCATCGCAGGCTGGAGCTCGGGGCGTTCCCGCGCTGCCTTGAACCCGTACCGGGAGGTAAGATAAGCTACTGCTCGATGAGCACCAACACCCCGCTGCTGCACCTTCTCCTCATCCGACACGGTGAGTCGGAGGCGAACTCCGAATGGCGGATGCAGGGACGGCTCGACTCCCCCCTCACGCCACGAGGCTGTCAACAGGCGGAGGCAATAGCGGCCAGGGTAGCCAGCGAAGGACGGGTGGATGTCGTGTACTCCAGCCCGCTTAGGCGCGCCCTCGAGACAGCTCAGACCATCGGCAGGTGGACAGCCGCGGAGACCGTCGTGCTGCCCGACCTCATCAACGTGGACATTGGCAAGGCAACCGGGATCAGCTGGACCGAGTTCTCGGCGCGCTGGCCACGCGAGGCGCAGGCGCTACGTGAGGGACGACCGGACGCGGCGTGGCCGGGTGGCGAGAGCCGGGCGCAGCTTGCTCTGCGCGCTGCCCGAGCGATGGACGAGATTACGATGCGGCATCAGTCGGGCACGGTGGTAGTCGTCTCGCACGAGGGCAACCTGCGCTGGTCCGTCGCTCACCTAATGAGGGGCACGTCGCTCGCTCACCCCGGCCACCGGTTCTCCAACTGCGCGATCACGGAGGTCGTCCTCGGGAAGGGCGGACCGCTCATCTCCTACGCCAACGATGCCTCGCACCTGGTGGCGGTAGAGGAGAAGGAGACGCGCAGCTCATAGTCACCGTGATGCTAACAGCGGTTTACAGCCCCGTTCCTCCTGACCTGGGTCACAGGCAGCATTGCGTTTGTAGCACATCGGGACCGGCAGCCTTGGGTGCAGGCTCCGGTGTCGTTCGCTACCTCCCGCCTGCCGCGAGCGTAAACACGGTGATCTCCGGGCGGCAGTTGAACCGGACGTATGGGGGGAGCATGCCTATGCCGCTGTTGGTGTACAGGAACATGTCCCGGATCCGGTAGAGGCCGCGCGTATACTTCTTCCCGAAGTCCGGCAGGTGCGGGGGGCCGAGGACTGGAACGCGCACCTGCCCTCCATGCGAGTGCCCGGATAGCTGAAGGTCGAAGCGTCCCGTCGCCGCGCTCTCGTCCGCAAAATCCGGCTCGTGCGCTAGCAGTATGGCGGCGCCCTTTGAGGACATCTTGTCGAGCAGGATGTCGAGTCGAGGCTGCCCTTCCTGCATGTCATCGATGCCCGCCACGTACAACGTCGCGTCTCCTCTCCGTATCACATGCACGTCGTTGTTCAGGGCTGTCGCTCCCGCCTCGCGGATCACCTCCCGAAGGATATCTGAGTCTAGGTGGTAGTCGTGGTTACCCAGCACCGCGAACACCCCGTCGCTCGCCTTTAGCCTTCGGAGTGACGTGACAAGGTCGAAGCCGTGCAGGCCGCGCGTCTCCGTCACGAAATCGCCGGTAACGGCTATCAGGTCGGGCTGCTGCGCGTTCACTAGCCGGACTACGCGCGGAAGGTGGTCACCCATCATCCAGTGGTCTATGTGTATGTCACTGATCTGAACCACCCGGTAGCCGTCGAACTCGGGCGCGAGCTGGGGAAGCCGGAGGGCGACTCTAGTAATCCGCAACAGGCGAGGCTCGACGAAGCGCGAGTACATCAGACCACCGGCAGCAAACAGCGCCGATGCGGCGGTCAACTTGAGAAACGTTTCGCGTGAGACCTTCGGCATTATTACCCCCTGCCCGCCACTGGCACGGGGCGTGCCCTCAGGGCGAGCCAGTGGCGGGCAGATCGCTCAACGCGGGATCGAAGCCGGTGTACTCGGCAGGCACGCCCGCCAGCCGTTGCACAATCACCTTTATAGCCTCCGCGTTGTTGTCCACAAGGATGAAGTGCCTGCCCAGGGCGTGTGCCGCCACCCCCTCCGTGCCGCTGCCCGCGTAAAGAGTACAGTGTTGTCGGGAAACGGAAATGCTTCCAGAAACTACCGTGGTGATGGC
>JADDPA010000131.1 GCA_016782125.1 Thermobaculum sp. | reverse complement strand
CTGGTCGGCCCACCGCTCATCGGGTTCCTGGCGGAGCTCGTGACGCTGCCGGTGGCTCTGGCGGTGGTCGTTCTCCTGTGCGCGCTCATCGCCCTGCTTGCCGGGGCCACCATTCCACCAGAGCGTGCGGACGCGTAGCTTGGCGACTCTGCGCCTGCTGATAGCCAAACCGAAAGGAGAGTTCTGACCTGCCAGTAACCTTGACGCGCAACTCGACCGTTACGAGCGGCGCCCTCAACGCACTCAGGACGGAGTCCTGGGCCGACGTAGGCCTATTGGACTGGGATCCGGTCTTCGCCCACAGCATGGGGTGGGTCTGCGCTTACGACGGCGAGCGGCTCGTCGGATTCGTAAACGTCGCCTGGGACGGCGCTGTGCACGCGTTCCTCCTCGACACCACCGTCCATCCAGATTACCAGCGACACGGCGTCGGGACGGCGCTGGTCCGCGAGGCCACCGCCCTGGCCCGAAAGGGAGGCGCTGAGTGGCTGCACGTGGACTACGATGAGGCGCTGGAGCCGTTTTACCGTGGCTGCGGTTTCGTCCCCACGCCAGCCGGACTCATCCACCTTCAGGGGAGTGACCGGAGCGCGGCGTCACATCTCGAGCCTGCACCGGTAAACCGGCACTTGAAGGCGGAGACCGATTGAAGTATAGTGGCGCAAGCAGCATCGAGAAGCGATCCGAGCACGATGCTGCGCCGAACGAGAGGGGGTGTGACGATGGGCTATTTGCGTACCGCGAGAACCCGTCCTTATCACGTCCCCGGCGGCGCGCGGACCACCTGACTCGGATCTAGCAGCTAGAGCCGACCTCATGAGGCCGTCCCATTAAGGGGCGGCCTCTTTGCATCGGATGTCCGGGTACGCTGCCCATCCAACACCACACGAAAGGAGGACCGGTTATGAGAACGACGTGCTCATGGATACCACGACAACTTGATGAGTCAAGAAACAGGAGAATCGATTGCAGTACATGGACTACACGGATCTCATCGACGACGAGCCGGTCCTCCAGCGCACGGCGCGGACCCGCACTCGGAAGTCGAAGCAACCAACGCTGTTCTCCAAGACGGAGAGCGGCAGCGACGTACACGAAACAGAGCAGGATGATCCATTACAGCCATTCCTCGATGAGGGCTGGATCAAGGGCGTCCTCCACGTCGTGAAGAGTGGCAAGGAGGCAACGGTATATTGCTGCGAGGCCAGTGCATCCACCGGGGTCGAGCTGCTTGCGGCGAAGGTCTATCGCTCGCGCAACAACCGCGGCTTCAAGAACGACGCAATATACCAGGAAGGAAGGTTGGTACTCGACACGCACGAGCGTCGTGCCGTCAAAAAGAAGAGCCGGGTTGGACGCACGATCCAGGCGGGAGAGTGGATCAACCACGAGTGGGAGACACTGCGGGCACTCCACGCGGCCGGCGCCGCGGTGCCCCGGCCGTACGCCCAGCGCGGCGACGCACTGCTGATGGAGTACGTCGGCGACCGGGATGGCGCCGGCGCGCCGCTGTACCGGTTGAGCATCGATCGGCACAAGGCACGGGGACTGTTCGAGTTCGCCATGGCGCAGGTCGAGCTTTGGCTTACCCATAACCGCGTGCACGCTGATCTTTCGCCCTACAACGTTCTCGTGGCGCAGGGCCGGCTGGTGTTCATCGACTTCCCGCAGGCGGTTGACCCGCGGTCCAACTCGAATGCCCTCGCCCTGCTCGAGCGCGACATCGCGAATATGTGCCGGTACTGGGAGCAGTACGGCGTGCGTGCCGATGCGCATCGGATCTCCCGGACGATGTGGGGCCGGTACATACGAGGGGGGATGTGAAAACCGGTGAGGACGCAGGAGAACAGGTGCTCAGGACCGGTGCGGCATCGCACTGGTCCTCCCGAGGAACGCAGCAGACTCAAACGATATAGACGCAAATGGAGGGGCAGCCATGAACGCTGACCTCTCCCGATATCGTGATCTGCTGGCTCGCTATGTGGTGATACAGCGTCGCGGCGTCGCGTTGCTGGCAGTGCTGCTCGCGGCCAATATTGGCTTGCAACTCGCGGGCCCACAGCTCCTGCGCCGCTTCATCGATGGCGCGCTACGTGGAGAGGCGCGTTCGACGCTGATCGCGCTTGCCGTGGTCTTTCTTGTTCTGGCCGTGATCACGCAAATCGTGGCGGTGGGCGAGACATACGTCGCGGAGAACGTGGGGTGGACCGCGACGAACAAGCTGCGTTCCGACCTGGCGTTGCACTGCTTGCGGCTCGACATGGCTTTTCACAACGCGCGAACGCCCGGCGAGCTGATCGAGCGTATCGACGGTGATGTATCCAAACTGGGCAACTTCTTCTCCCGTTTCGTTGTCCACGTGTTCGGGAACGGTCTACTCTTCGCTGGAGTACTTATCTTGTTGTGGCGGATCCATTGGCTCGCCGGCGCGGTGCTCACCGCCTTCGGGCTGCTCTCCCTGTTGGTCCTGCTGCGGCTGCGAAGGGTCGGCGCGCCCCGCTGGAACGCCGCCCGCCAGGCGAGCGCGGAGTTATTTGGTTTTATCAAGGAGCGCCTCGCGGGTACGGAAGACATCCGCGCAAACGGTGCGACCGAGTACACGATGCGCTCATTGCACGTGCTCGCTCGGAACCTGCTGCGCCGCGAGCGTATCGCTGGGTTCTTCGGCTCCTTGACTGGCAGCACGACGGTGCTGCTTTTCGCGCTTGGCACTGTGCTCTCGCTTACACTCGGCGCGTACCTGCTGAGCGTGGGAGCGATCTCGCTCGGCACGGTCTTTCTTATGTACACATACACGGAACTCCTCACACGACCGATCGAGCAGATCACCCGTCAGATGCAGGACCTCCAGCAGGCAGCGGCCAGCATAGGCCGTGTTCAGGCGCTGTTTGACGCCCGCGGCAGCATTGAGGAAGGCGACGCGACGCTCCCCTCTTCTGGCGCGCTGTCGGTCGAACTAAATGGGGTGACGTTCGATTACTTCGGTGGGCGGCCAGTGCTGCGAGATGTCAGCTTCGTGCTGCGTCGTGGCGAGACGCTCGGCCTGCTTGGCCGTACGGGTAGTGGCAAAACGACGATCACCCGATTGTTGTGCCGCCTGTATGATCCGCAGGAGGGCACCATTCGACTCGGCGACACCGACGTGCGAGATATCCAAACGGCGAGCCTTCGCTCCCGCGTTGGCGTCGTCACTCAGGATATTCAGCTCTTTCGCGCCAGCCTTCGCGACAACCTCACGCTCTTCGATACCCGGATCGCCGATGCGGAGATGATTCGGGTACTCGATGAGTTGGAGCTGGGCGACTGGTATCGCGCGCTCCCGCGGGGACTCGACACGCTGCTTGACCACGGCAGTGGACTCTCCGCCGGTGAGGCACAACTGCTTGCGTTTGCTCGCGTCTTTCTGTCCGACCCTGGCCTGGTGATCCTTGATGAAGCATCCTCGCGCCTGGACCCCGCCACTGAGCGCCGGCTGGACCACGCGGTAGCTCGCGTGCTGGAAGGCCGCACCGGCATCATCATCGCGCACCGACTGTCGACCGTGCAGCGGGTGGAAACGATAATGGTGCTCGAAAACGGCCAGGTTGTGGAGTTCGGCTCGCGAGCGGCGCTCGCCGCCGAGCCCACGTCCCGCTTCGCCGGTCTCCTTCGCACGGGCCTCGAAGAGCCAGCACAGAACCGCCAGAAGACACCGGTAGAGAGCAGCTAGTCATAGCTCACACGCATCCTTTGCGGAACGCCGCGCTGCATTGCACAGCACCCCCTGAGGAGACAACGAGTGGACGCCACCGATTCGCACGTAGACGGAGCACACCTTGGCCAACCGCCTCTGATACTTAATCCATGGCGGTACTTGTGGCGGCTTGCTATGTACCGTCCGGGGCTGTGGGTCACGAGCGGCATCTTCGCGAGTACCATGTTCTACTTGTTTCCGCTCGTTCCCGGTCTCATCGTGCGCGAGTTCTTCGACCGGCTTTCAGGAAACGCTCAAGCCGGTCTAGAGGTGTGGAGTTTGCTTGCGCTGCTCGTTGCAATCGCCTCCGCTCGAGTAACGGCGTTGGCTCTCGCCGTCTATGCGGAAACGACCACGCAGCTTACCGCCGCCGCGCTGCTTCGGAGGAACTTGCTGGCGCGGATACTGGAACATCCGGGCGCGCGGGCAGTTCCCGCCTCTGCCGGCGAGGCGATCAGCCGCTTCCGTGACGACACACAGGTGGTCGTCCAGTTCCTCACGTGGACCCTCGATCCTGTCGGCCAGATCGTGGTGACAATCATTGCGCTGGCGGTCCTCGCGGGTATCGATCCACTGCTCACCTTGACGGTGTTCCTACCGCTGTTCTTCGTGTTGGCGATCGTGAACCTGGCCAGCAAGCGGATCGAGCGGAATCGTCGTGCGAGCCAGGAGTCCATAGGTGAGGCGACCGGGCTGCTCGGCGAAGCGTTCGGTGCGGTGCAGGCGGTGAAGCTGGCTAACGCCGAGGAGCGTGTGGTGCGCCACTTCGAGCGCGTCAACGAAACGCGTCGCAGAACGACACTGAACGACCTGCTCTTCACGGAAGTGCTGCATTCAATTGGGACAAACGCGGCGAATATCGGCACCGGCATCGTGCTTCTCATCGCCGCCGAGAGTATGCGGTCGGGAAGTTTCACAGTCGGCGACTTCGCGCTTTTCGTTTCGTATCTCGGATGGCTCTCGACTGTGACGGGTGCGGCCGGGTATTTCCTCACCCAGTATCGGCAATCTGGCGTGTCACTGGGCCGCCTGACGCAACTGTTGCAAGGTGGTCGACCAGAACGCCTGGTAGAACACGCGCCGACGTACCTTCGCGGTCACCTCCCCGAGCTGCCTCAACCGACACGGACGGCGGCGCATCGCCTGGAATACCTGGAATCGCGAGACTTGTCTTATCACTATCCAGACTCTGGGCGCGGCATCGACGGCATAGACCTTCGAATCGAACGTGGTACCTTCACCGTGATCACCGGCAGGATTGGCGCCGGTAAGACAACGCTTCTGCGTACCCTGCTCGGGCTCCTGCCTCGCGACTTGGGCGAGATCGCGTGGAACGGCGTCCTCGTCGATGACCCTGCGACGTTTTTCGTGCCGCCTCGGAGCGCGTACACACCGCAGAACCCGCGCCTTTTCAGCGAGACGCTGCGGGACAGCCTGCTCATGGGGTTATCGCTCGAGAACGCAGACCTGCCGACGGCGCTACGTCTCGCCGTCATGGAGCGGGATGTAGCCGAGCTGGAGGCGGGACTGGACACCCGGATCGGCCCGCGTGGGGTGAAGCTCTCCGGCGGTCAACTGCAGCGCAGCGCAACTGCGCGTATGTTCGTGCGCGACCCGGAGCTGTTGGTGTTCGATGATCTCTCCAGCGCGCTTGACGTGACCACGGAACGCACGCTCTGGGAACGGTTGTTCGCGGAGCGCGATCGGACCTGCCTCGTCGTGTCCCATCGCCGACCTGCGCTGCGGCGAGCGGATCAGATAATCGTCCTGAGGGAGGGAAAGGTCGAAGCACGAGGCACCCTTGACGAGCTGCTTGCGACGAGCGAGACGATGCAGCGGCTCTGGCAAGGCGAGACGGATCCCCTTCGCTCCCCAATGCATGGCGACGCGCAAGCAACCTTAGGTTAGCGTTGTGTCAGCTACTGATTGTCGGTGGCACCAACGGGAGCGATGTGTGCGGAGCCGTGCTCGCCGCCTCATCGAGGGTTTCGAGCCCGGGCGCTGGGAAGGCTTAAAACGGCTGGGGAGAAATCGTCCGGAACGTTCAGCAGCTTGGCAAGAGAATCCGCATTCGCATAAGCAACCCCATACGCCATACCGGGGTGCTGGCACTCTGGATCAGTAT
>JADDPA010000193.1 GCA_016782125.1 Thermobaculum sp. | reverse complement strand
TCGAGAAGACAGCCAGAGGAGACCATCAATGCGGCAAGTCTTGGTCTGCACCGAGGATGCGAGCCTCCCACCGTCCCTGAGCGAAGGGCTTGCCGAGCACGACATCAACCTCGTAATGGCATCCTCTCATAAGCGGTGTCTCGCGCAGGTTGGTGAGTTGCAACCTGACGGCATCCTGCTCTTTCTCCCCAAGAGCGTCACGGACGCCGGGGACACAGTCGCAAAGTTCCGCCGCGAGAGCGGGGCCGGCATACTCGTCATTTCTCACACGTACTCCGAGCCACAGGCCATTGCCGTGCTTGACGCGGGCGCGGACGACTACGTGGTGTACCACAACAACGAAAACGAGCTTAGCGCCCGCGTGCGCGCGCTCTTGCGCCGCTCGGCCCGTGTCGCCGGGCAGCGCTCCTTCAACCTCGGCGAACTGCATTTCGACGCCGAGAGCCGCACCGTCCGGGTCCAGAACCGCGAAGCCCGCCTAACGCCCCTCGAGTTCCGGCTCCTGAGCTGCCTCGCCGCAAACGCGGGCAAGAGTCTCAGCCCGGGCACGCTGCTCCGCGCGGTCCAGGGGTATGATCTCGACGAAGCCGAGGCCGCGCATATCATCAAGGCTCTCGTATGGCGCTTGCGGCAGAAGATCGAGGCCGACCCCGCGAACCCGCGCTATATCGTCAACGTGCGCGGCTCGGGCTACATCCTCGAGCGCCGCGGCCCGAACCGGCGTGCGTCCGGACCCCGTGAGTACAGTCAGGCGTCCTGACACACAAGCACTCAACCAGACAAGCACCCGATAACATCGACGGTTTCAGCCGATCCACGTGCCCGGTCCGACACCATCGAGCCGGGCACACGCCTGCGCTCCGATTGCGTCCCCCGTTCCGGGTCGGCTCCAGCGTGGCTCTCGCACCGCAAATCCTCACACTGACACTGTCCAGGCGGGCTCCCCGCCTCTCGTCGTGCCAAGTAGGATACTTCAAGTCTGCAGGAGTTCATGCGTAGTAGGTGAACCAGCACAAAATGCGAGGATAGAGGAGGTGCCGCGCCGCGAAGGTCGGATTGATACCTATCGAGCGTCTTCCCGTGATGGCATGCCCGGCTCGCGCAGATAGGCAGCGAACTCGGTGGGCGTCCGCACTCCGTGCTCCAGGACCGCGTCGTATACGTCGGTGCCGCCCACCTCGTATGGGTACACCGGCAGCGTATGCCACACGTCCTTGATCCACAGGATCGCCAGGCAGGTCTCGTCCGAGAGACGCCGCCCCAACTCCTCGATGTGACGTAGCTGATTCCTCGGCTCGTCCGACAGCCACAGGGAGAGGTCGATCTTCCACTCGTGCCCCGCCGCCGTCTCGTACCGCAGGACGAGGTAGTACCGCTGGTCCGCGGGCAGTCCTGAAGGGCTGCGGTCCCCGGTCTCGTTGCGGTAGTCCAGGGCCACGACGCGGGGGTCGGTGAGTATCGGCACCATCGTCTCCCACACGCGCCCGAGGGAAAGGTCGCGGCACCGCACGCCCAGGTCGATGTCCTGCCATACCATCAGGCCCGACGCGGAGCTGCCGATGTGCTCGACATGCCCGAGCGGGGACAGGAGGTTGAGCAGGTCCAGGTCCCGTATGACCCCGCCCGCCTCGCGCTGCAGCTCCCGCTGTCGACGCAGTAGCTCGTCGGCCTCCCCTGGTGCCAGCCCCTCCAGTGTCATCGGCCCCCTCCTTGTCGAAGCGTAGTGCGGGAATCCGGTAAGGCTGGGACATAAGCCCGAATATGTCTCGGCATCGCGCCAGGAGTATAGTCCGGTTCCCGTGGCAGGGTCCACAGCGAGAGGCCAATCACACGGATTGCGCGTCGTCGCGACGCCGTTACAGCCCGTAGCCGCTCACGGCTGACGGCCACCAGCCAATTGCTATAATTCCCAAACTAACAGGGCATCCAGGAGGTGCGCGTGGCTGCAGGCCGGCCTTTTCTCTCGGTGATCATCCCCGCATACAACGAGGCCCAACGCCTGCCTGCTACCATCCCCCTCGTCGTGGAGTTCCTGTCCGCACAGGGCTACACGTACGAGATAATCGTCGTTGACGACGGTAGTACGGATCACACCCCCGGCCTTGTACGGCAGCTCGCGACGCGATATCCACGGCTAAGCCTGTTGCCACTCGCGCACCGCGGCAAAGCGTACGCCGTGCGTAGCGGCGTGCTCGCCGCCCGCGGGGAGCGAGTCCTGATGACCGATGCAGACCTCTCCGCCCCTATCGGCCAGGCACGCGCACTCATGCAGTGTGTCGACGACGGCTACGACATCGCCATCGGCAGTCGCGAGGGCCCCGGCGCGCGCCGTTACGGCGAGCCGGTATACCGCCACCTGATGGGCAGGGTCTTCAACCTCGCCGTCCGGCTCATCACCGGCAGTCCGTATCGGGACACGCAGTGCGGCTTCAAGCTGTTCCGTGCCGAGGCCGCCCGTGACATCTTCAGCAGCCTGCGCCTGTATGCCGAGAACGCCGAGCCGGTCTTTGGCCCGATGGTGACGGGGCTGGATGTTGAGGTGCTCCAGGTCGCCCGGCGCCGCGGCTACCGTGTGCGCGAAATCGGCGTGGAGTGGTACTACGGCCGGGGCTCTAAGGTGCGGCCCGTGCTCGACTCGTTTCGCATGTTCAAGGACATCACGCAGGTCCGCCTCAACGATATCCGCGGCAGGTATAATAGCCACTCAGGTTAGGCGCTTTTAACGCGCCGCCCAAGTTCAATCATGCAGTTTCCCCAGCCAAGAGAGAGTACGACGCGCAGATGAGCGAGCGAATACTGATAGGCGTCGCCTGGCCATATGCCAGCGGCCCCCGGCACATAGGGCACGCGGCCGGTTGTTACCTGCCCGCCGATGTCTTCGCCCGCTACCAACGCATGGCCGGTAACGACGTGCTGATGGTCTCCGGATCCGACGCCCACGGCACGCCAATCACGCTCACCGCCGACCGCGAGAACATCTCGCCCCAGGAGGTCGTCGACCGCTATCACCCGGTCATCAAGGAGTCGTTCGGGCGCCTCGGCCTCTCGTTCGACCTGTACACTCACACGCACACCGAGAATCACATCCGGGTCACTCAGGATATGTTCCTGTGCCTGCTGGAGAAAGGCTTTCTCTTCACGAAGACCACGACCCAGCCCTACGACCCCGCGCACGAGCGATTCCTGCCCGACCGTTACGTCGAGGGCACCTGCCCCAACTGCGGCTATACCGACGCGCGGGGCGACCAGTGCGACAACTGCGGCCACCTCTGGGACCCGATCGACCTGATCAACCCGCGCTCCAAACTCTCCGGCGAGACGCCGGAGTTCCGGCCCACCGAGCACTTCTTCCTCGATCTGGCCAAGCTGAGCGCACCGGTCTTCGCGTGGATGGACACGAAGCAGAACTGGCGGCCGAACGTGCTGAATTTCTCCCGCAACTGGGGCCGTGAGGGACTGCACCCCCGCGCCATTACTCGTGATATCGAGTGGGGTGTGCCCGTGCCCGTGCCGGGCTATGACGACAAGCGCATCTACGTCTGGTTCGACGCCGTGATCGGCTATCTTTCCGCGAGCAAAGAGTGGGCACAACTTCGGGGCGAGCCCGACGCTTGGGAGCGCTGGTGGACGCTCAACCCCGACGGCACTTCCCCCGCCAAAGCGTACTACTTCATCGGCAAGGACAATATCCCCTTTCACACCATCATTTGGCCCGCGATGCTCATGGGGTACGGCGGCCTCGCGCTCCCGTACGACGTCCCTGCCAACGAGTACCTCACCATGGAAGATCGCAAGATCAGCTCGAGCCGGCAGTTCGCCGTCTGGCTCGGCGACATTCTGGACCGATACGACGCCGATGCGGTGCGCTACTTTATGTCGATCAATGCGCCCGAGAACCGCGACACGAACTTCACCTGGACCGAGTTCTACCGCCGCACGAACGACGAGCTCGTCGCTACATACGGCAACCTCGTGCACCGGGTGCTGACCTTCACCACCCGCAACTTCGACGGTGCAGTGCCCGATCAGGGCACCTTGACCGAGCGCGACGAGACGATGCTCCAGGAGGCCCGCGGCGCGTTCAAGACCGTCGGCTCGCTCGTGGAGGGCGTGCACCTCAAGGACGGGCTCCGCGAGCTGATGGCCCTCGCCCAGAAGGCGAACATCTACCTGGACGAGATGGAACCGTGGAAGCGGATCAAGACCGACCGCGCGGCCGCCGGCACGGCGCTCTGGGTGACCTTGCAGGTGATTGCCTCCCTGCGCACGCTCACCCAGCCGTATCTGCCGTACTCCGCGCAGAAGCTGCATGGCTACCTCGGTGGGGATGGCGAGGCCGCGAGCCTCCGCTGGGAGTACCTCGAGCTTCCCGCCGGCACACCACTCGGCCAGCCCCAGCCGCTCTTCCGCAAGCTCGACGACGAGGGCCTCGAGCGCGAGCTGCAGCTCCTGGGGCTCGGCGACTAGGATGGGTTTTCTCAGGCGCCTCTTTGGCGGCAGCACAACCCGCGACAACGGCATCTACCTGTACGTTCGCTGCGACAACTGCGGCGAGCCGATCCGCATACGCGTCAACCCGGGCACTGACCTCTCGCCGGTATACGAGGGCGCGGGCGACGACGAGGCGGGGTACGAGGTGCGCAAAGAGATCCTCGGCAACCGCTGCTACCGGCTCATCGAGGCGACCTGGCGCTTCGACCGCCGCAAGCGCCCCATCGGCAGCGAGATTCACGGCGCAAAGGAAATCACTGCCGCTGAATACGAGGCTGAAACGCCGAAGTCAACGGCATAGAACACCACAGTACGCGCGCCAACCATCAGGAAATGCAGGAGACCTAATGAACATCAAGGTCATCGTTCACGAGGAAGGGGATGGACGTCTCTGGGCTGAGGTACCTTCGCTACCCGGCTGTTATACCCAGGGCGACAACATGGAGGAGCTCCAACAGAACCTGCGCGACGTAATACAACTGTTCCTGACCCTTGACGTTGACCCAGCCGCGCTAGGCTCCGATCCGAAGGTGCTCGAACTCGCGGTATGAAATCGGTATCCTGCATGGACGACAGGATAGGAAGGAGCAACCCTTGAAGCTGAAAGTCGTGGTCCATCAGGCAGAGGAAGGTGGCTACTGGGCTCAAGTACCTGCTATTCCCTGCTGTGCCACCGAAGGTGACACCTTCGAAGATCTGTTACAGAACTTGTACGAAGCCATCGAGGGATGCCTCGCCTTCGATCTGGAGGACATCGAGGCAACCGAGGGTGACAAGGTCCTAGAAATCTCAGTATGAGATCCGTCTCTGGTAAGGCGTTCGCAAGGATACTTGAAAGCGAAGGCTGGACGCTAAGACGTATCAATTGTAGCCACCATATCTATGCCCCTGTACACGGCAACAAGACGCTGGGCGTAGGTTTGCTTCGAAGCTTTCTGAAAGACGCCGATCTACCGGAAAGCATCTTGGAGCGCCGTCCGTGACGTTATCTCTCCCTCCGGTCCTCATCATCGGCCTCGGCCTCATTGGTGGCTCTGTCGGACTGCGCCTGCGCGAGCGGGGCATTGCAGTGCGGGGTGTCACCCGCAGCCAAGAGACGCTCGACCGTGCTCTGGAACTCGGCGCGGTGCAGGGCGGCTCTCTGGAGCTGACCCCCGAAGTTCCCGAGGCCGGACTCATCCTCGTCGCCGCCCCGACCCAGACCTCGATCCGGCTGCTTGCCGAAGCCGGGGCGCTGGCCCGGCCGGGCACGATCCTCACCGACGCGTGCAGCAGCAAGCAGGAGGTCGTCGCCGCGATGAACGCTCTCCCCCGGGGCATCGCGGCCATCGGTGGCCACCC
>JADDPA010000099.1 GCA_016782125.1 Thermobaculum sp. | reverse complement strand
GCGGCCGTGGGAGTGCTCGCGAAGCTGCTGTGAGGTGCCGAAGAGCACGTTCACCCCATGCGCTCCCGTCGCCACCGCTCGCCGTGCATCCTCAAGCGTGCAGCGGCAGTGGACGAGCACCCGCGCGCGCATACCGAGTCCAGCGATCATACGGGCATCATCAAAGGAGCTCGGTGAGGCGCTCGGATTCGTCAGCTCGATGTACTCGACGCCGAACGCATCGAGCGCGAGGGCAATCTCGCCCTTCTGGGCTTTGGTGAAGTGCGCGCGCGCGAACTGCTCGCCCTCGCGCAGCGTGGAATCCACGATCCTGAGGTCATGCAGCGCCATAGTCGTCTCCCTTCACCATCCGATCCGTGCCGGCTCGCCGGTGTTGGGGACAACAAAAAGACCCTCGCTGCCCAACACTTGCGTTGGGGACGAGAGCCTGACGCTCGTGGTACCACCCCACTTTGCCGCCACCTCGCGATGACGACCTCCAGAAGTACGCCACCTTTCCCACACTGCGGGTCCAGCTTGATACTCCAGCCCGGATAACGGAGGCTGACTCCGGCGGATCCTACTGACGCCTGACCGGTGACGGCCATCGAGGTTCAGTCCGCGGCTCGGGGGACTTCTTCGCCGGGTATCGGAGCGCCGCTTCTCAGCCCGCGCGGCTCTCTGTGCTCGTACCTCCCGGGTACTCTTCCCCGTCAACGCCGATGCGCAGTTCGGTTGTTGCGCCAAGTGTAGCAGGCAGAAGCTGCTGCGTCAAGGGACGTTTCTCAATTCGTCGATAGTGTCTGTAGCAAGGGCGTCCGGCTAGCGGCTAAGGTAATTCGTACCCTTGGCAACATCCCCGGCTCGTACGCGGGCAGCGGCATAGGCACGTGCGAGCCACGGTTTCCTCGTGCACATCGCCCCCGGCGCTCGGTAAGAACGTTTCACAGGGGGTCGAGCAGTGCGGAGCCCTATCGACGCGCGCGCCTGAGCGGGTACTCCAGGCTGTCGGCCAGCGCGAGCCAACTCGCCTCGATGATGTTCGTCGAGGAGCCGACCGTGTTCCAGGTCGTCTCACCGTCGCCCGACTGTATCCACACCCGCGGGGTCGCGGCAGAACCAGCATCGCCATCCAGGATGCGCACCTTGTAGTCGGTGAGCACAACCCGCTCGAGCTGAGGGAAGAACGGGAGGAGCGCCTTGCGCATCGCCCGGTCCAGCGCATTGACCGGTCCGTCGCCATCCGCTGCGGTGTGCATGACCTCGTCGCCCACGCGAACTTTCACCGTCGCCTCGGAGAGAAACTCCCCGCCACCGCGCACTTCCGACACCGCCATAAAGTCAAGCAGGCGGAACGGGGGCTCATACTCCGGCTGGGCCCGAAGGACGAGCAGCTCGAACGACGCCTCGGCGTCCTCGAACTGGAACCCCTCGCTCTCCAGCCGTTTCACCTCCTCGACGACGTGCCGGACGCGCTCGCCGGCCGACTCGTGGTTGATGCCAAACTGTGCCATCTTGTGCAGCACATTCGACCGACCGCCCAGCTCGGACATCATGATCCGCCGCACGTTGCCGACGGTCTCCGGCGGCAGGTGTTCGTACGTCCCCGGCGCCTTGGTGACTGCGTTAACGTGCAGACCGGCCTTGTGCGTGAACGCCTTGGCCCCAACGTATGGCAGGCGTGTGTCGTGCGTCATATTCGCGACTTCCGCGAAGTAATGCGACACCGCGGTAAGCTCGCGCAGCCGTTCCGCGCCCAGGACCTCCCGGCCGTACTTCAACTCCAAGTTCGCGATGATGGAGCAGAGGTTCGCATTGCCGGTCCGCTCACCGTACCCGTTGATCGTCCCCTGAACGTGTGTCGCGCCCGCCTGCATCCCGGCGAGCGCGTTCGCGACGGCGAGATCGGCGTCGTTATGAGTGTGGATGCCAACCTCGCACCCCACCGATCCCACGACCCGCTCGACCGCCGCCGCGATATCCTCCGGCAGCGCACCACCGTTCGTATCGCAGAGCACCACGACCGCCGCGCCCGCGTCGGCTGCGGCGCGGACACACGCGAGCGCATACTCCGGGTTCTCGCGGTATCCGTCGAAGAAATGCTCCGCATCGTAGATCGTCTCGCGTCCCTGCCGCCGGCACCACGCGACCGACTCCGCGATCATCGCAACGTTCTCGGAGAGTTCCGTGTTGAGGACGACACGGACCTGCATCTCCGATGCTTTGCCGACAAGCGTCACCACCGGCGTGTCCGCGTCGATAAGCATCGCGAGATTGGGATCGCTCTCCGTGGAGCCTCCCGCCCGCCGCGTGGAGCCGAACGCCGCAAGGCGCGCGTTCGAGAACGGCACCTCCCGCGCCCGGGCGAAGAACTCGACATCCTTCGGGTTGGAGCCGGGCCAGCCGCCTTCGATGTAGTGGACGCCGAACGCATCGAGCTTGCGCGCGAGCTTCAGCTTGTCCTCTACGGTGAAGGAAATACCCTCCATCTGCGAGCCATCACGGAGCGTGGTGTCGTATACCTTGATCTCTCTCACAGGGCCTCCGGTTGAGAAGCGGGTGCATGCCGAGGCATCAGATGATCTATCCCGTGCTTGCACATCAGGCTGCCACATCCCCAATGGATGCGGCCACCACGTCACCCATCTGGCTGGTCGATATCGCGGTACCGTCCCGGACAACGTCGCTCGTCGCGCGTCGCTCGGCGAGCGCGAGAGCCACGGCGCGCTCGACGGTCGATGCCTCCTCCTCCAACCCAAGCGAGGAGCGCAAGAGCATCGCCGCGCTGAGGATAGCAGCGGTCGGGTTCGCGATCCCCTTGCCGGCGATGTCCGGCGCGGAGCCGTGGATCGGCTCGTAGAAGCCGAGCCGATGCCCATGCTCGTCCGCCTCGGGCCCGAGGCTTGCCGATGGTAGCAGGCCGATTGAGCCGGTCAACTGTGCCGCCTCATCGGTCAGGATGTCGCCGAACATGTTCTCAGTCACGATCACGTCAAAGCGCTTCGGCTCCCGAATCAGGTGCATCGCCATTGCGTCCACGAGCTGGTGCTCCAGCGTGACATCCGGATACTCCGTTGCCACCTCGGTCGTGATCTCACGCCACAACCGGGAGCTGGACAGCACGTTCGCCTTATCCACGCTGGTGAGGTGTCCGCGCCTGGCACGCGCCAGCTCGCACGCCACACGCACGACCCGACGCACCTCCTCCTCCGAATACACCAGGGTGTCGACCGCCCGTCGCTGACCATTCTCCTCCCAACGGCGGGAGGGCTGACCGAAGTAAATGCCGCCGGTGAGCTCGCGCACGACGAGCAGGTCCACCCCGTCCACCAACTCCGCGCGCAACGGTGAGACGGGCACAAGGTCTGGTGTGACGCGCACGGGGCGCAGATTCGCGAAAAGCTGGAGCTCCTTGCGAATGCGGAGAAGGGCACGCTCGGGCCGCTCCGCGACATTGATCTCGTCGCGTCGCGGATCCCCATTCGCACCAAACAGCACCGCGTGGGAACGCTTACACTTGTCCAGATCCTCATCTCGGATGGGCGTGCCATATGCGTCAATTGCCGCCCAACCCGCGAGCATCTCCTCGAACTCAAACGTATGACCAAAGCGCGCGCCAACAGCCTGCAGTGCCTTCACGCCCTCAGGCACTACTTCTGTGCCGATGCCGTCTCCGGGGAGTACGGCGATGCGATACGTACCGCTCATCGGACACCCGGCCAGGAGTTTGTGCAAAAGCGTGCCCGCAGGCACACAGCGAGGGGCGCTGCAATGCGATGAATCCGAAGATCTTCCGACGATTGTCTCACCAGGTTGTAACCTTTCCCGTGGTGTCTCGCCTGCGCGTCACCGCTCAGTCGAATGGTTCTAACTGCCCCGAAGTTCCGTCGAGCCCATCAGGTAACGGTCGACGTTGCGAGCCGTCGTCCGGCCGTCGGCGATCGCCCAGACGATGAGCGACGCTCCGCGCTCCGCGTCCCCGGCAACGAACACGCCGGGCACGCTCGTCATCTTGTCCTCGTTCATCGCCACGGTGCCACGCTCGGTGAGCTCCACTCCCAACTCCCGGACGACCGAGTGCCGCTCCGGGCCGGCAAAGCCGATCGCCAGGAGAACGAGGTCGGCGGGGATCTCATGCTCCGTCCCCGGAATTTCGCGCAAATGCGCGCGCCGGTCGCCCGGATCCTCTACCTCAACGCGCACCGCACGGATCGCCCGAACCCGGCCATCCTCGCCTATGAACTCCTTGGTGGAGATCGAAAACGCGCGCTCACCACCCTCCTCGTGGGCTGAGGAGGTGCGAAAAACGTAGCCCCACTCCGGCCACGGATTGTTGGGCGTGCGCATCTCTGGGGGAGCCGGCCGCCACTGAAGCTGCGTGACCGACTTCGCCCCCTGACGATGTGCCGTGCCGAGACAGTCCGCGCCCGTGTCACCGCCACCGAGGATAACCACGTGCTTCCCCTCGGCGCTGACGAACTCCTCATCTGGGATGTGGTCGCCTGCGTTCCGCCGGTTCTGCATCGTCAGATACGGCATCGCGAATTGGATGCCCGCGAGCTCGCGGCCCGGCACGGCCAGATCACGCGGACGGAGCGCACCGAGCGCGAGCACGACCGCGTCGTGGTCACGTCGAAGCTCGTCGGCGGGGATGTTGCCACCGATATGGGCGTTGGGGCGGAAGGTAATGCCCTCCTCCTGCAGAAGCGCCAGCCTTCGGTCCAGGAGCTTCTTGTCCATCTTGAAATCGGGGATGCCGTAGCGGATCAGCCCGCCGATGCGGTCATCGCGCTCGAACACCGTGACGAAATGGCCAGCGTGGTTCAACTCCTGTGCAGCGGCCAGGCCGGCGGGACCGGAGCCGACCACGGCAACACGCTTGCCGGTGCGCATCGCCGGGGGATGCGCGGTGACCCAGCCCTCGCGGAAGGCGTGCTCGATAATCGAGAGCTCCACCTGCTTGATCGTCACCGGATCCGAGTTGATCGAGAGCACGCAGGCGTCCTCGCACGGCGCGGGACAGAGCTTGCCGGTGAACTCCGGGAAGTTGTTCGTGAGATGCAGGCGATCGATCGCCTCGCGCCACTTATCGCGCGTCACGAGATCGTTCCACTCGGGGATGAGATTGCCGAGCGGGCAGCCCTGGTGACAGAACGGGATGCCACAGTCCATGCAGCGCCGCGCCTGGCGCGTCAGGTTGTCCTCAGGGAACGGGGTGTACACCTCTCCCCAGTCACGGACACGCTCCTCCACCGGGCGGCGTTTTGGGAGTTGGCGCTGGATCTGGACGAACGCCATCGAGTTAGCCACGCGACACCTCCGCAACCGCCGACTCCACCCGTGCCCCACCGGCGGATGTGGCACACTGCTCTTGGAGCACCTTCCGGTACTCGCGTGGCATGACTTTCACGAAGAGCGGCCAGTACCGCTCCCACTCCTCTAGGATCCGGAGCGCGCGTGGGCTGTTTGTGTGCTGGTAGTGCCGCTCGACAAGGGTGCGTACCGCCTGCTGATCCTGAGCATCCGGTGTTTCAAGGTCCACCATGCCCCGGTTACAGCGACGCTCGAACGTGCCTTCCTCGTCGAGGACATACGCGATGCCACCGCTCATCCCCGCCGCAAAGTTTCGGCCCGTTCGGCCAAGGACGACAACCCGTCCGCCGGTCATGTACTCGCAGCCGTGGTCGCCCGTGCTTTCGACGACGGCGGTGGCGCCGCTGTTGCGCACCGCGAACCGCTCACCACAGGCCCCGTTGAAGTACGCCTCGCCGGAGGTCGCACCATACAGCGCAACGTT
>JADDPA010000160.1:3774-5882 GCA_016782125.1 Thermobaculum sp. | reverse complement strand
GTCGATCTCCCCTCCCCGGCACCGCCAGTTCGCCTCGACTAGCTCGTAGCCGAGCGCCTCCAGGTGGGAGAGCGCAAGCCGTTCGCCCGCAGCGCCGAGTCTCCGGGTGCCGCTCACTCTTCGCACGGCTCCGGCTGACGCATGGGCGCGAAGGAGCGACGGTGCAGCGCACAAGGGCCGTGGAGGCGGAGGGCGTGGCGATGGTGCGGCGTGCCGTACCCCTTGTTGTGCTCGAAACCGTAGTGGGGCAGCGCCGTCGCGGTCGAACGCATCTGCCGGTCGCGCGCCACCTTCGCCAGGATCGAGGCCGCGGCGATGGAGAGGCTCTGCGCGTCGCCGCACACCAGGGGGAGCTGCGGCAGGTCGGACTCCGGCAGGCGGAACGCATCAAGCAGCAGGTAATCGACATTGCGCAAACCGTCGAGTGCCCGCCGCCAGGCGAGGCGCGTCGCCGGGGCGATGCCGAGCCGATCGATCTCTTCATTGGATGCGGCCCCGATCCCGGCGTAGCGCGCGTGCGCCAGGATCACTCTGAACGCATACTCCCGCCCGGATGGAGTCAGCTTCTTCGAGTCGTCCACGCAGCCAAGTAGATACTCGAGCGAGTCCGGGTCATCGGACAACACAACCGCGCCCGCGTACACCGGTCCCGCCCACGCGCCACGGCCCGCCTCATCCACGCCCGCGACGCACCGATAGCCCGCGTCCCAGAGTTGAAGCTCATGGGATATGTTCGGCGTCGCCGCCTCTGACCGCCGTTCCTTCATGCGCTTAGGATACATCCCGGCCGGCACGGGCACCAACTCCTGGGACGCTTTGCCTGCCACCAAGAATCACGCGCGCATCGTTCGGGCACTTGGTATCCGATATAAGGCAGTGTAGAATCCCTCCCAGTGGCAGCGGGGAGGTTTGTATGCGGCGAGTAGCTGGCTGGCTTCAGCGCGATCCCAACCGCGGAGGTGGGGTGTTCCTCCTGGCGTTCAGTGCGTTCTTCCTCTGGCGGGCGTACGCGACGGACGCCTCGAGTCTGCGGCTCGTGTTCTACGCCCTGATCGTCATCGCGTGTGTCGTGGGAAGTGTTGCGGAGTTGTTGCCGCCCAAGCGGCGTGGGGCGACCGCAGGTCTACGCTCCGTCTATCTTGTGTGCGTGCTCGCGGCTCTAATGCTGATCGTCGTAGGCTATCTGGCGGGCGCGTAGCCGGGGACGACGCCGCGACATTCGTTGGTCGGGCCGACCCTGCGCGTCAGGAGTAACAGCGGCTCAGGCCGCACGCTCCATCAGCCCGGCAGCGAGTCTTTTTTGGCCTTCTTGGCGGCCTTACGCGCTTGCTTCTCCGCCTTGCGTGCGGCCTTGAGTTGCTTCTTCGCCTTTTTTTCGGACGGAGCGCTGTCCTTGCCCTTCGGGATCAGCGCACGCACCGGGCGACCGCCGGCGAGGTGCTCGCGGACTATGCGCCGTATCGCTTCCGCGTTCAGTCTGGCGTACACGCATCCCTCTGGGCGCACAGCCATCGTGGGGCCGCGGCTGCACAATCCGTTGCAGCGCCCGCGCCGCGTCGCCACGGTGCCCTCAAGCCCGTGGGCCATGATCTCCTTGTCGAGTTGGGCCGCAAGGTCCTCGGCCCCTCGCCTCCGACACTTCGACGCATGGCACACAGCCACACACCGTATATCGGTTGACTCGCCCATCACAGCGCCCAAACACCTCGCTTGGTTCGATGCACTCACACTCATGAACAGTGTACCCAGCTAAACCGGCAGCAGGCATACGAAAGGGCCGCACTTCGCGATGCGGCCCTAACCCGACTGTTGTAGGCGAGAGCTAGACCCGGCGCTCCTTGAGGCGGGCCGCCTTCCCGCGCAAGTTGCGCAGGTAGTACAGCTTCGCGCGCCGCACCTTTGCCCGGCGCATGACCTCGATCCGCTCCAACCGCGGCGAGTTCAGCAGGAACCGCCGCTCCACGCCGATGTTATGCGCCGCGATTCGACGCACAGTGAAGTTCTCCTGTATACCACCGCCACGGCGGCTGAGGACCACGCCCTCGAAGACCTGGGTCCGCTCCCTTGTCCCCTCGACGACGCGTGCATGCACCCGCACGGTATCGCCA
>JADDPA010000160.1:0-3631 GCA_016782125.1 Thermobaculum sp. | reverse complement strand
ACGGTATCGCCAGGGCCGAAATCCGGCACATCGGTCCGGAGCTGCGGTGCGGCCAACTCCGCCAATAACTGCTGAGACATCCTCTGCCTTCCCTCTCACACGAATAGCCCGGTCGAGCACGAGCGGCAATACGGCGCCCAAACCGACGCACGGGCGCCATTTTAGCCGTCGGCTCGCCGCGCTGTCAAACGAGATGGACCGTCATGCCCCGATCAGACCCGCGCTCGTGCTTGCTCCCTACCCACCACGGTTTCCAACCCCAGACAGCGCGACTGAAGCCCTCGGCGGGAGCGCCGGAGGTGCTACGAGCTGGGTTCGCGGCTCAGCCCTTTGAGCGTGAGCGCGTGCTGAAGATGGGTCCTGTCGTGGTCGAGCGCCTGCGCCGCGATGCTTGCGGGGGTCATCGGACCGCGCGTCGGATGCTGGCCGGTGCGGCCCTCCTCCTCCGGGCCAAGACCACGCAGCAGCGCCACTGTTTGCTCCCTCAACGCTTTCCACTCCGAGAGCGCATCCCCGATGGGCATCGTGCCCGCGTTGGAGTCGCTGGCCGCCGCCTGTTCATCGAAGTCCGGCACGGTGGGATTTTCCTCCGAGAGGATGAGGGAGAGCCGGTCGAGGAACGCCGCGCGCTCGGTGTCCCGCATGTGTCCGGCGAGCTCTTTGAGGTTCCAACCGCCGTCAGGGGGGCGTTGCACCAACTCGCTCTCGCTCAGTTCATCGACCTCCGCGGCGAAGCGGTCCGGCGCCGCCTCCAGATCTTGCAACAACTGATCATCCATCTCTCTGCCTCCGTTCTGATTGTTTCGTTGCCCTGCTTTCTGCATTTCCTCTGCCGCGGGCTGCGAGCAGCCGGCAGTTCCCACTGTTATGCTTTTACCAGAGCTAGCAACAGATCGCGCCGAAAGCAGCAATTTATCGAGGCGGTCGAGACAAGACCGACCGTACGCGCACGGCACGAGCGCAGGCGAAGGAGCACCGGATGGCCACGACCGATTTCGACTGCATCGTCATTGGCGGGGGCGGCACGGGTTACGCCGCGGCGAGCACCGCGACGATGCTCGGCGCACGCGTCGCGATGGTCGAGCGCTACCGCCTCGGCGGCACTTGCCTGAACGTGGGGTGTGTGCCGACAAAAACGCTCGTGCGCTCGGCACAGGTACTCGAAACGGTTCGCCGCGCGGGGGATTACGGCATCGATGTGGGGGATATCCGCCTCGACTTCCGGGCGGTGAAACGGCGGATGCGCTCGATCATCGCGGGCATGTCCGGCGAAGGTCCGGAGAACTCCCTGCGCGAGCAGAACATACAACTCCTGCGTGGGAACGCGGCCTTCATGGACGCTCACACTCTGCGGGTGGGCGAACGAGTATTTCGGGCGGAACAGTTCGTGATCGCCACCGGTTCCACCGCCGTGATCCCCGCGATCCCCGGCCTGGACCTGACCACCTGCCTGACAAGCGACGACCTTCTGGAGCGGGATGAACTACCGGCTTCGATGCTCGTTGTAGGCGGTGGCATTGTGGGCTGCGAGTTCGCGTCAATCTACCACGCGTTCGGCACGAAGGTCACGATCATTGGCAACCGGCTGCTCTCCAACGAGGACGAGGATGTTAGCGAAGAACTCATGCGCGCATTCACCGAGCGGGGCATCGCGGTACTCACCAGCAGCAAGGCGGTAGGCCTTCGCCGCGAGGGTGGTAGCACGCTCGTGGAAGTAGAGTACGAGGACAAATCCACGGAGGAGCACAAGGCCGAGGTGGTACTGCTTGCGGTGGGGCGCCGGCCGCGGCTCGACGGACTGAACATCGAGGCCGCGGGGGTGTCAGCCAGCGAGCAAGGTGGCGTCGAGGTCGGCCCCGATATGGCGACGAGCGTGCCGCACATCTGGGCCGCGGGAGACGTCACCAACATGCATATGTACACGCACGCGGGGGATCACATGGGCGACGTTGCGGGCTGGAACGCCGCGGGCGGCTCACCGAAGCGAGAGGCGCGGCTCGCGGTCGTACCGCGACCGGTGTACAGCGGGCCGGAGGTGGCAGCTATCGGCCTAACGGAGCGGGAAGCGAACGAGCTGCACTGTGGCGTCGAGGTGGCGAAGGTCCACTTCTCCGAGATCAGCCGCGCGGTAATCAACGGTGAGACCGGCGGCTGGTGCAAGATCATCGCGGAGAGTGCCACCGGCCGCATACTCGGCGCCTCCATCGTCGGGCCAGAGGCGAACGAGTTGATCGGGGAGGTGGCGGTCGCGATGGACGGTGGGGTGAGCGCGTGGGTGCTGGGCGACGCGCTCCATCCGTACCCAACCCTCTCAGAGATCGTGCGCTGGACCGCCGACCAGATCGGCAAGACGAGCCGTGAGCAGGTCCCGTACATCCAGCGCTCGCAAGACAACCGGGAACTGGCCGAACGCACCGTGGACGAGGCTGACAGCACCACCGACGCACCAGTGACGAACGAGCAGATTTCGGCAATGCTCGGCAGCCGCTCCGGCTATGGGGAGGTGGAGGACTGCGTGGGCGAGCCGGTTGGCGGCGGGTAGTCTGGAGCCGGGCATCGCGCGGTCATAATCAAGGCCGAGCCTGCGTACCGTCCTGTTGATGCTCGAACACCAGGCACCAGGACCTCAGCGCCGCAACATCCGCCTCCACCCTACGTCCGACCCGAGGTGCGGTACGCTCACCCAAGGAACCCCACACGCCGGCGCTACCCGCCACGACAGGCGAAACCACGCCGGCAGGCTCGCTTGGGCGCTGTGGTCGCTGCCGCGCCGCAACTACCTCTGGTTGTCGCCAACCAGCTTGTGGAAGAGGCCGAACAGGATGAAGGTCGGCGGCCACTGACCGACGAACAAGCTGAGATCGTTCTTGCCCGCGAGCCGAAGCCCTGCCGAGGCGAGAATCGAGGCCAGGGACGCCCAGTACCATACCTGGCCGGGTACCTGGTCCGTTATCCGAAAGTATTGATCCGTGGGTTGCTTCGCCATGACAATCTCCTTTGATTGATGGAACCGTTCCCGCTGCATCAGCATGCACAGTGCGCCTTACTACGATGCAGTATCCGTGCCAGCCGAGACGATCCACCCAAGCATCCCGCATACCGCCGCGCTTCGCCCCGGCTAGTGGTGCGGCTGGCAGGTGCAGTGGTGCACGAGGCACTCCACCGCAATGTTGCGCTCGCCCGCGAACAGCACCACGTGCGTCGGTTGCAGCTCCGGGCGGACTCTCGCACCCAACTCGAACAGGTCCGTGCCCGGCCGCTCGCTACGCAACACCTGGCCACAGGGCAGCCGCAGGGTGTACGTGAGTGCGGCGCCCCGAAACTCCCGCCCGGTGACCGTCGCGCAGCCCTCGGCGTCAGCCACGAGCCGGATGTCCTCCGGTCGCAGCAGCATCTCCGCCCGCGCGCAGGCCGGGATGCCGGGATTCGGCAGCGCCCCCGCTTCCGTCTCCAGCTTGTGCGTCGTTATCTGTGTGGGCAGGAAGTTCGCCAGGCCCAGAAAGCGCGCGACAAAGCGGGTCGCCGGTGCGTGATACAGCTCCGTCGGCGTGGAGAGCTGCTCCAGCCGCCCCTCATTGAGCACCGCCACTCGGTCGGCCATCGTGAGCGCTTCTGCCTGATCGTGCGTGAC
>JADDPA010000061.1 GCA_016782125.1 Thermobaculum sp. | reverse complement strand
CTCGAATGCTGCAACGATCACTGCTACCATGACACGGCAACCAGGCTATGAGGCGGCTGCGAGCTCGCGCTCCAACAGCGGCGCGAGGAACCGACCCGTGTGGGAATGTCCGCAGCGCGCGACCTCCTCGGGTGTGCCCTGTGCCACCACGGTGCCACCGCCCGTGCCGCCCTCCGGTCCGAGGTCGATGAGCCAGTCCGCGCTCTTGATCACGTCCAGGTTGTGCTCGATCACCAGCACTGTGTTCCCCGCGTCCGTCAGCCGCTGCAGCACATGCAAGAGCCGCTCGATGTCCGCGAAGTGCAGCCCAGTCGTCGGCTCGTCGAGGATGTACAGCGTGCGGCCGGTCGCCCGGCGCGAGAGCTCCGTCGCCAGTTTGACCCGCTGCGCCTCGCCACCCGACAGCGTCGTCGCGGGCTGACCGAGCCTGATGTAGCCGAGCCCTACCGCGGCGAGCGTTTCCAGCTTGTTGCGGACCGCGGGCACGTTCTCGAAGAAGCCGCGTGCATGGTCGACCGTCATGTCCAGCACGTCCGAGATGGTGCAGCCCTTGTACAGGATGTCGAGCGCATCGCGATTGTATCGCTTGCCGTGGCATACCTCGCACGGCACATACACATCGGGCAGGAACTGCATCTCTATCTGGATGATGCCCTCGCCCTTACACGCCTCACACCGTCCGCCCTTGACGTTGAAGCTAAACCGGCCCGGCATATAGCCCCGCGCCCTGGCTTCCGGCATCTTCGCGAAGATCTCGCGAATCGGCGTGAACAGCCCAGTGTACGTCGCGGGATTCGAGCGCGGCGTCCGCCCGATCGGTGACTGATCGATGTCGATCACCTTGTCCAGATTGTGAATGCCGTCGATCTCCTTGTGTGTCCCGGACCGCTCCCGTGCGCCGTTGAGTTCATGAGCCAGCCGCTTGTACAGCACTTCGTTCACAAGCGTGCTCTTCCCCGAGCCGGAAACCCCGGTCACACACACGAACCGGCCAAGCGGGAACTCGACCGTCACGTCCTGCAGGTTGTTCTGCGAAGCCCCAACCACGCGCAACGACTTCCCGCTGCCCGGCCGCCGCTCACGCGGTATACGGATGGTCCGCCTTCCGCTCAGGAACTGGCCGGTGATCGACTCCTCGCAGCGCTCGATCTCCCGAAGCGGCCCTGCGGCGACTACATGCCCACCATGCTCGCCCGCGCCCGGACCGATGTCCACGAGCCAGTCCGCGGCGCGCATGGTGTCCTCGTCGTGCTCGACGACCAGCACGGTATTGCCCAGATCGCGCAGCCGGGACAACGTGCGGATCAATCGTTCGTTATCCCGTTGGTGCAACCCGATGCTCGGCTCGTCGAGGATGTAGACCACACCCATCAGGCTGCTGCCGATCTGGGTGGCGAGGCGGATGCGCTGCGCCTCGCCACCCGCGAGCGTGTTCGCGCTGCGTTCGAGCGTCAGGTAGTCCAACCCGACATCCACGAGGAAGCCGAGCCGCTCCCGGATCTCCTTGAGGATCGACGCGGCGATCATCTCGTCGCGCACCGTCAGCGGCTCCACCCCGTCATACGTCCCGGTGGCGAGCCCCTCCGCGAAAGCCAGCGCCTCGCGGATGCTCAGACGCGTTACCTGCGTGATGTTCCGCCCCGCGACCGTGACGCCGAGGCTCTCCGGCTTGAGCTTCGCCCCCTTGCAGACGGTGCAAGGCTGCACGGACATATACCGCTCCAGCTCATTGCGCACGAAGTCCGACGTTGTTTCCTCGTATCGGCGCTGCAGATTCGGAAGCACGCCCTCGAACGCGGTCTTGAAGCGCTGTCGGCGGTGCTGCACCGAGATGACCTCGCCGTTCGAGCCATGCAACAGGATATGAAGCTGGTGCGGCGTGAGCTCCCGCACCGGCGCGCGAACGGAGAACTCGTATCGCTCCGCCACGGCGTCTAGCACGCTGCGCCAGTATGCGGCGGTGTTCTGTCCCTGCCGAACCCACGGCACGATCGCCCCCTGAGCGATTGACAGCGTCGTGTCCGGAATGACCATCTCCGGGTCGAATACCTGCCTGGTGCCGAGCCCGGTGCACTCCGGACACGCGCCATGCGGGCTGTTGAAGCTGAACGAGCGGGGCTCGACCTCACCCACGCTGATCCCGCAGTTCGGACACGCGTTCTGCTCCGAGAACATCATCTCCTCGCCGCCGATGATGCTGGCGACGACTAACCCCTCGCTGAGCCGTGCCGCTGTCTCGATCGAGTCGGCCAGCCGCTGACGTTCGCTCGGATCCGCCGCAGGGTCGCGTATAACGATGCGGTCGACCACGACCTCGATCGTATGGCTCTTGTACCGCTCAAGATCAATCGCCTCATCGAGGCCGTGTACTTCACCGTCCACCCGAACACGCGCGTAGCCCTTCTTTGAGAGGTCATTGAGCAGGCTGGAGTACTCGCCTTTGCGGTCGCGGACGACCGGCGCGAGCACCATCAACCGTGTGCCGGATGGTAAGCGCGCTATGATGTTCGTGATCTCCTCAACGCTCTGCTCCGTGATCTCCCGGCCGCAACGCGGGCAGTGGGCTCGGCCGATCCGTGCAAAGAGCAGGCGCAGATAATCATAGACCTCCGTGACCGTGCCGACAGTCGAGCGTGGGTTCCTGGTCGTGCCCTTCTGATCGATCGAGATGGCCGGCGAGAGGCCGTCTATCTGGTCGACGTCCGGCTTTTCCATCTGCCCGAGGAACTGCCGGGCATACGCGGAGAGGCTCTCCACGTACCGGCGCTGACCTTCGGCGTAGATCGTGTCAAACGCCAGGCTCGACTTACCGGACCCCGAAAGGCCAGTGAGGACGACGAGTTGGTCACGTGGGAGGTCTATGGAGATGTTCTTGAGGTTATGCTCGCGCGCGCCATGCACGCTGATCTTGTCGAGGGGCATTTAAGGAGGGGCTCCCGGACTAGAGGTGTACGCAATTCTATGCGCACACCCGTTCTACGTCAACCAGCGGCGATGCCTGACCGTATGAGGTCCGGGAGGGCGGCAAGGCCAGGGATGGTCGAGCGGTCTACGAGAACAGCACTTCGGGCAGAGCCTCGAACGACGGCCGGTCGAGCGAGATCACCAGGTCGTCCACCCCGGCGTCCACCACCAACTCTGACGCGACAAACCTGCCCCAGTCCGTGACGTCCTCGGGGCTGACAATGATTCCCGCGAACTGCTCCCCCTCGTACGACACCCGCCGCACTTGGCCGAGCAGCTCGCCCTCCTGCGTCAGCACCTCCTGCCCGGGAGAGAATGCGACCGCCCCTTCCAACACGTTGCCTATCTCTTCGACGACAAGCGGCGCGCCGCCTACGGTCGGCGCATTCGTCGGTTCACCGGTCCAGACAGCTGGCGCGGACCCAACCACGACGCCCGGGGTGTCAACGGCACCCAACGGCTCGAAGTCGTGCGCCGGATCAACGTATCGGTGCATGCGAAAGTCTTCGAGGCGTTCGAGTTGCTCGACCGTCAGCGACAGGGAGACTCCGTCTTCAGCGATCCCGGAAACATACCCCGCGGGCACAACGATATCCCGGGCGGCCAGCGCACCCCGGCGTACCACGAGCCCAACCAGTGTGTATCCGACCTGGTCATACATCGCACCCGTCACACGACCTGCATCGTCATCATCAGTCACCGCAACCCGCTGTCCAAAATTCAGCATGTACACGCCTCCCATCGGGTGCCTACCCTTGCCGGCGGCGCCCGCAATACACGACTCTGCCGTTCTCGTCGGCGTGATACTCATACTCGCGCGATATGGCAACGAGCACGACCCGATAGCCCGGCGTTGGCTCCTCCTTTTCCTGTCCGGCTACGTCGACACATCCGAGGCTAGAATCGGGCCACTCGACCGCCTTCACCTCGGCGACGATGATCTCCTGCTCGGTGCAGCCCGCGCGAAATGCCAAATCCCGCCGAGCCGCCGCTATCGACTGCTTCGCCTGTGCCGTCACCAAGCTGTTCTGTCCTCTCCATCCTCCGGGGTACGCCGATCCACTGTACCTCCCCGGTCATTCCAACGCGGAGAAGGGCGAACCGCGAGCCATACGGTCACAGACCGCCGACCTGCAGCTCCTCCTGTACGTCGATCACGCCCGGCACCATGCCGGCAACCGCTTGCGCAGCCTCCGCGTCATCAAGGTGGTCGACATTGCCGCGCAGGGTCACGATACCGTTTGCGACCAGCACCTGCACATCCAAGCCCGAAGTGTTGCCATCTGAAAGCAACGCTCGCCGCACGGCATCCGTGAGCTCATCATCCGTCGCCACGCCCTGTTCGTCGTCAACACCCTCACGGAACTGCTCATCGTTCGCCGGTGTTAGCCCGCCCAGAATGTCCATGGCACCGTCGTCGTTTGCCGCTGGCACGAGTACCGGATCGGTCGGGGGAAACCAGGGCTCGCCTTCTTCCGCGGCTTCCATAGCCGTTTGCGCGCCGATGTTGTCGGAGAGATCCGGCTCCAGCTCGTCGAGGCTTACTGTGTCGGGTGCTTCGAAATCATCAGGCGGCACCTCTGCGGACATATCGGCCGCTTCACGTATCTGCTCTTCGGTCGGCTCCGGCAGATCCAATTCTCGCTGGGCATCGGACACAGGCAGGACTCCTCCTCGATCACTCACAGACAATATGGAACGGCAAGCCGGGCTGCAAGAGAGATGCCAGCGGGTGTTTGACACCGGTTCAGGGCGGGCATACCATGTTCCTGGCGTCCGGTTTACGAGTCCAGGAGCGCCAGGAGGTAATCCATAGCTCTGACGAATCTGTTGCTGAACAACCGCTACGAGCTAGGCCGGCCACTCGGGCAAGGTGGGATGGCGCGCGTTTACCTCGCACGGGACAAGTTCCTCACGCGAAAGGTCGCCGTGAAGATCCTGCATCCGTCACTGAGCGAGGACAAGCGCTTCCTCGCGCGATTCCGACGCGAGGCGGAGGCAGCGGCGGCACTGAACCACCCACATATCGTCAGTGTGTACGACGTAGGGAACGACGGTGATCTTTCCTACATCATCATGGAGTTCGTCGACGGACTCGACCTCAAGGAGCTCATCCTACGCACTGGGCCGTTGCCCCTGCCCCGGATTACGGACATCGGCGCTCAGGTAGCATCCGCATTGCAGTATGCCCACGACCGAGGGATGGTGCATCGCGACATCAAGCCGCACAACATCATGGTCGCGGCCTCGGGGCTCGTAAAGGTCGCGGACTTTGGAATCGCCAGCCTGCTCTCCGAGGTGGCGCAGCCGGATGAAGCGCTCCAACCCGGCACCGTGCAGTATTGCGCCCCGGAGCAGATCCGGAACGCGGCGGTTACACCTCGGACGGATATCTACTCGCTCGGGGTGGTCCTCTACGAGGCGATGACCGGCTTCCTGCCGTTCCCTGCCGAGAGCACCGCCGCCATGGCCGTTGCGCAATTACGGGATGAACCGGTACCGCCGAGCACCCTCCATACGGATGTCCCGCCCGCGATGGATCGCGTGATTTTGCGTGCGATGGCGAAAAACCCGCGCGACCGCTTTGCCACCGCGGCCGACCTGGCAAGTGAGCTGCAGGCCTATAGCAGCGCCAACACGTCCACCCATACCGGGGCGGCCGGAGCGCACGCTATGAGCGCGCACAGGCCCCCTCGGGCGGTCCGCAGGCGGCCGCGGATCAATGGGTGCATCTCCCGACTCATTGGGCTGCTCGCGCTAGCGAGCGTGATCGGCATACCGATCGGCCTATGGGCCCTGGCGGGCACAGAAAACCTGCCGGCGGTCCTCCAGCCAACCCCGACAGCGACGCGGCCACCAATCGTCGTGGTCTCCACGAGTACACCGACTCCGACGCCAGTAAACACACCCCGCCCGACGGCACTGCCGACCGCCGGGCCGACAAGTACTCCCACGGCGCGGGCCACTGCACCCCCGCGCCCGACCTTCGGAAAGACGCCGACGGCCACGCCGAC
>JADDPA010000083.1 GCA_016782125.1 Thermobaculum sp. | reverse complement strand
CTATTCCGGCCGCTCCGTGATCGTGGTTGGTCCGGAGCTGGAACTGCACCAGTGCGGCCTTCCGAAGAAGATGGCGCTGGAGCTGTTCAAGCCGTTCGTTATGCGGCGGCTCGTCCAGCGCGGGCACGCGGTAAATATCAAGAGCGCGAAGCGGATCGTGGAGCGCATGCGGCCCGAGGTGTGGGACGTGCTCGAGGAGGTTACCCAGGAGTACCTGGTGCTGCTGAACCGTGCCCCAACCCTTCACCGTCTGGGCATCCAGGCGTTCGAGCCGAAGCTGATCGAGGGGAGCGCGATTCAGCTGCACCCGCTCGTGACTTCGGCCTTCAACGCCGACTTCGATGGCGACCAGATGGCGGTGCATGTGCCGCTCTCCCAAGCTGCCCAGCAGGAAGCACGGGAGCGCATGCTCTCGAAGGCGAACCTGTTGCTGCCATCGAACGGCGACCCGGTCATCACGCCGACGCAGGACATCGTGCTGGGTGTGTACTACATGACCCTCGCGAAGCCTGGTGCGAAGGGCACGGGCAAGTCGTTCTCCTCGCCGCAGGAGGCGCAGCTCGCGTACGAGTTGGGTGCGATCGAGCTGCAGGCCCCGATCCGCGTGTATATCCCTGAGAACGGCGTACCGGCGCACATGGTCGATACGACGGTAGGACGCTTGATCTTCGCGGAGACGCTACCACCGGCGATGCAGCACAACACTGAACTGCTCGGGAAAGTGCTGCCAAAGACGGAGCTCCGCAAGGTCGTCGCGGAGGTGTACCGACGCTACGGGCCGGAGCGGACCGCTCAGGTCGCGGACACAATCAAGCGCGTCGGCTTCCGCTACGCGACGAAGGGCGGTATGACGCTCTCCGTGGATGACGTACGTATACCGGAATCGAAGCAGCAGCTTCTTGACGACGCGGATGAGCAGGTTCGCAGAATCGACAAGGATTACAACCGCGGACTTATGACCGAGGACGAGCGCGAGGTCGAGACCGTCAAGACGTGGACCGAGACGCGCGAGAGGTTGATGAAGGATGTCCAGAGCGCACTCGGTATCCACAACCCTATCTCGATGATGGCGACCTCTGGGGCGAAGGGTAACATGCAGCAGATCAGCCAGATGGCAGGTATGCGTGGACTCATGGCTGACCCCTCAGGCCGTATCATCAGCCTGCCGATCCGCTCGAACTTCCGCGAAGGTCTCTCGGTGCTGGAGTACTTCATCTCCACGCACGGCGCGCGCAAGGGGCTGGCCGACACCGCGCTGCGTACCGCGGACAGCGGGTACCTGACGCGCCGGCTCGTCGATGTGGCGCAGGATGTGATCGTCGCCATCGACGACTGTGGCACGGATGAGGGGATTACGCTGCGCCGCTCGGACGAGATCGGCATGACGCCGCCGCTGCAGGATCGCATCCTCGGCAGGCAGGCGGCGCGCCCGGTCGCCGATCCCGAAACGGGAGAGGTACTGGTTGCGAAGAACGATGTGATCGACGAGGAAGCGGTGGCGCGGATCCTGTCCAGCAATATCTCAGAGGTTACCGTCCGGTCAGCACTTACCTGCACGGCCGAGTCGGGCGTGTGCCAGATGTGCTATGGACGCGACCTGGCAACCGGCGTGCTGGTCGAGATCGGTGAGGCAGTAGGCATCATCGCGGCCCAGAGCATCGGCGAGCCGGGCACGCAACTCACCATGCGCACATTCCACACGGGAGGCGTCGCGCTCGAGGCGGGCGACATCACGAGCGGTCTGCCGCGCGTGGAGGAGCTGTTCGAGGCGCGCAACCCGAAGGGGCAGTCGACCTTGTCGGAACAGGACGGCGTGATCGAGATACCGGAGACGGAGGACGGAAGCCGCCGCATCCGCGTGGTTTCGTCCCAACCCTTCACGCATGCGTATCCACTCCCAGCGGGAGCGGAGGTGCTCATCGAGAGCGGGCAAAACGTCTCCGAGGGCAGCCCGCTTGCACGAGTCACGAACGGTGACGATGTCTCGGAACTGACCGCCCGGACCGCGGGTCAGGTGGTTGTCTCCGGGAACACCATCGAGATCTCCGGTGTCACGACCGAGGAGAAGGAGTACACCATCCCGCACGCAGCCCGGCTTCGGGTGAGCGACGGGGACTCGATCGCGGCTGGCGACCAGCTCACGGAAGGACCTCAGAACCCTCACGAGATCCTGAGCATCCGTGGTCGAGATGAGGTTCAGCGGTACCTGGTGGATGAGGTGCAGCGGGTCTACCGCAGCCAGGGCGTGAACACGAACGACAAGCACATCGAGGTCGTGGCGCGGCAGATGCTGCGCAAGGTCACGATCGAGGAACCCGGTGACACGGAGCTGCTTCCGGGCGAGTTGATCGACCGGTTCACCCTCAAGGAAGTCAACTCCCGCGTGCTCGCGGAGGGTGGCGTGCCCTCTACCGCGTTCACGGAGCTGCTGGGTGTGACGAAGGCATCGCTGAAGACGAGTTCGTTCCTCTCGGCGGCGTCGTTCCAGGAGACCACCAGGGTGCTCACCGAGGCCGCGATCAACGGCAGCGTCGACCATCTGCGCGGGCTCAAGGAGAACGTCATCATTGGCAAGCTGATCCCGGCAGGCTCGGGCTGGCAGAATCGTGAGGATGACGAGTACGCGTTGGCGCCGGAGGAACTGGCGCTGATCGGACTGATGCAGGCCGACTAAGCCAGTTGGCGGGAGCCCCCGCTCCTTGACCGGGGGCTCCCAGCTTTGGTAAAGTAATCCGTTGTGGTTGGGCGCAGCAGGCGCCCAACCATCATTGTGTGCATAACTTTAGGAGACACGAATGCCGACGGTTAACCAGTTGGTCCGCAAGGGTAGGTCAAAGTCGACGAAGAAGACGAAGGCTCCGGCACTCGGGTTCACGAACAACGGCATGGGCCGGTACGCGGGCCGTCTCCGCCGCCGTGATGGTGCGCCGCAAAAGCGTGGTGTGGCGACGCAGGTAAAGACCGTGACGCCGAGAAAGCCGAACTCCGCGCTTCGCAAGGTTGCGCGGGTGCGCCTCTCGAACGGCATGGAAGTTACCGCATATATCCCCGGTGAGGGGCATAACCTGCAGGAGCACTCGGTGGTGCTGATCCGTGGTGGCCGCGTTCGCGACCTGCCGGGCGTCCGCTACCACATCGTGCGCGGCACACTGGATACGCAGGGCGTGCGGGATCGCAAGCAGGGCCGCTCCAAGTACGGAGCGAAGAAGCCGAAGTAGGTGGTGTCGGGAGTTGCTGAGAGGGTTGATCCCCTTCGCATGAGACACCGCGTTACCAAAGTGAGCTAAGGAAGGCCGAGATGCCACGTCGAGCGACTGTACAGAAAAGAGAGATACTGCCGGACCCGCGCTACGGGAACCGCGTGCTCAGCCGGTTCATCAATAAAATGATGTATGGCGGTAAGAAGGGCACTTCTGAGCGCGTCGTGTATGGCGCGCTGAGCATTGTCGAGGAGCGCACCCGCCGGGATCCGGTTGAGGTGTTCGAGCAGGCATTGCGCAACGCGACTCCAGTGCTCGAGGTCAAGCCTCGGCGTGTCGGTGGCTCGACGTATCAGGTTCCGGTCGAGATTCGCGGCGACCGCCGTCAATCGCTCGCGATGCGCTGGCTGATTGGTTCCTCCCGGAACCGCAACGGGCGTTCTATGTCCGAGAAGCTCGCAGCGGAAATCCTGGATGCGTCAAACAACGTTGGCGCGACGGTGAAGCGGCGTGAAGATACGCACCGCATGGCGGAGGCAAACAAGGCATTCGCGCACTACCGCTGGTAGGCGCATGGGCCGGCCGGAGAGGGCCGGCGGTCTTTTGAGAGGAACATCTTTTGGCAACGATCGCGAAACAACCGACGGGCACTCGCCGCGAACAGCTTGAGCGCACCCGAAATATTGGCATCATCGCCCACATCGACGCCGGTAAGACGACGACGACTGAGCGAATCCTGTTCTATACCGGCCGTTTGTACAAGATGGGCGAGGTCCACGAGGGCGCTGCCACGATGGACTGGATGGAGCAGGAGCGGGAGCGTGGCATCACGATCACCGCTGCCGCCACGACCTGCAGCTGGCAGGACCATCGCATCAACATCATCGACACCCCCGGTCACGTAGACTTCACCGTCGAGGTTGAGCGTTCACTTCGTGTTCTGGACGGTGGCGTTGTCGTGTTCGACGCGGTAGCCGGAGTCGAGCCGCAGAGCGAGACGGTCTGGCGGCAGGCGGATCGTTACCGGGTGCCCCGCATAGCGTTCGTCAACAAGATGGACCGAATCGGAGCGAACTTCGAGAGGACCGTCGAGATGATGCGTGACCGGCTCGGTGCGAACCCCGTGCCGGTGCAGATGCCGATTGGCTCCGAGGATCATTTCCAGGGCATCATCGACTTTATCAACAATGTCGCGATTATCTACACGGACGACCTCGGTAGCAATGTCGAGCAGTCGGAGATCCCCGAAAGCATCCGCGCGCAGGCAGAGGCGAACCGCGCAAAGTTCCTGGAGGCCGTGGCGGAGACCGACGAGGAGTTGACGCTCAAGTACCTCGAGGGCGAGGAGATTACGCCGGATGAGCTTCGCGCCGCACTGCGAAAAGGCACGGTGGAGCAGACGCTCTGCCCGGTGCTCTGCGGCTCCGCGCTGCGCAACAAGGGCGTTCAGCCGATGCTCGATGCGGTGATCGATTATCTCCCGAGTCCGCTTGATGTACCGCCAGTTACCGGTGTTCGACCGGGCACGGACGAAGAGGTCGCCCGGACGCTCGAAGAGGATGAGCCGTTCTCCGCACTCGTCTTCAAGATCGTCGCGGACCAGTTCGTCGGGAAGCTGGCGTATCTGCGGGTCTATTCCGGCACACTGTCCGCTGGGTCCTATGCCTTGAACTCCACCAAGAATTCGCGCGAGCGGGTAGGTCGCCTTCTGCGGATGCACTCGAACCACCGTGAAGAGATCACGGAGGTGCATGCTGGCGATATCGCCGCCGTGGTGGGGCTGAAGAACACGTTCACCGGTGACACGCTGAGCGCAGAGGACGAGCCGGTGGTGCTGGAGACGATCACGTTCCCCGAGCCCGTCATTTCCCAGGCAATCGAGCCGAAGACTAAGGTCGACCAGGACAAGATGTCCGTTGCGCTGACGCGGCTGGCGGAAGAGGATCCTACCTTCCGGGTACAGACCGATCAGGAGAGTGGGCAGACAATCATCGCCGGGATGGGTGAGCTGCACCTTGAGGTTATCGTCGATCGGATGATGCGTGAGTTCAAGGTGAACGCGAACATCGGGCGGCCACAGGTTGCGTACCGCGAGACGATCACGCGGCCGACGCGCACTGAGGGACGCTTCGTCCGGCAGACGGGTGGCCGTGGGCAGTACGGCCACGTCTGGCTCGAGCTGGAGCCGATGGAGGGTGCGACGGGCTTCGAGTTCGTCAACAAGATCGTCGGCGGCGTCGTTCCGCGCGAGTACATCGGTCCGGTTGAGGCCGGCGTCAAGGAGGCATTGGAGGGCGGCGTTATCGCCGGCTTCCCGCTTGTCGGTGTGCGCGCCACGCTCGTGGATGGCTCGTACCACGAGGTGGACTCCAATGAGATGGCGTTCCACATCGCGGGCTCGATGGCGCTCAAGAACGGCGTTCAGCGAGCGGCACCAGCGCTGCTTGAGCCGATGATGAGTGTCGAGGTTGTCACTCCCGAAGAGTTTCAGGGCTCGGTGATTGGCGATCTGAGCTCGCGCCGTGGTCAGATCGAGGGAATGGATACCCGCGGCAACGCGTCCGTGGTGCGCGCTCTCGTCCCACTTGCGGAGATGTTTGGTTACGTCATGGACCTGCGATCTGCAACACAGGGTCGTGCGTCATACACAATGCAGTTCGACCACTACGAGCAGGTGCCGGCGAGCATCGCGACCGAGATTCAGGCAAAGGCACGGCGCTAGGGATTATCCTGGCGCCGGTATAGCTTGACACAGCAGTTACAACAAGGGAGTAGGTATTAAAGTGGCGAAGCAGAGGTTTGAGCGGACGAAGCCGCATGTGAACGTAGGGACGAT
>JADDPA010000217.1 GCA_016782125.1 Thermobaculum sp. | reverse complement strand
GTCGAGCGCCAGGTCGTGCGCATAGCGCGGCAACACACGGAACGCCCCGTTGAACGAGCTGACGACGCCCACCGCCCGGAGCATATCCTGCTGGCGTGGCGATGGCCACGGGATGCCGGTGCTCTCCGCGATGCGCACCCGCGCCTCCGCGCTCCCGTCGGTGATGGAAACGCTGGGCCGGGAAACCCCCACGACCGCGCCTTGGAGCCGGACAAGCGAGCCCTCCGTCGCGGGGCCGATCTCCGCCGCGCGCACCGACTTCGGCTGGAACTCCTGTCCCCTGCCGAGCAGACGGACCTCCCCCTCCACCCGCAGTGCGCGCTCGCCATAGTAGGTGCCGGTCGTCCCCACGATCTCGACGCGGTCGCCCGGCGTGCGGTTCCGCATGCCCTCCGGCACCACGACGAGAATTCCCGCCATGGCGTCCTGGATGTACATTCGCCCCGTTCCGACCAGGTGCGGCGGCGCGGTCACGACTCCGCGGGTAACGACGCGGCGATCCGGCGGGCTCTGCCTGGCGTTCGCGATGCTGACGAGCGGTGGCGGAGCTTCAGTACGGCGGGTGAGCGTGAGGTCCGCGTTGTAGCGTGGCAGCACGCGGTAGCTTCCATTGAATGAGCTGACGATTCCCGTAACGTCGAGGGTGTCACCCCTGCGCGGGGAGGGCCACGCGATGCCCGTGCTGTCCGCGACCCGCACGCGGGCCGCGCCGCTGCCGTCGTCCACCCGGACGCTCGGTTTTGCGACCTCGGTCAGCTCGCCCTGCAGGCGTACGAGCAGCCCCTCAGTGGCTGGTCCCACATCCCCACTCGCGATGTTCTTCGCCTGCACTGGGTCGGTGGACCCCGTGGGCAGCACACCCCCGCCGCGTACCTCCGCTCGTAGCGCCTTCTCCCCGAAGTACGTCCCTGTCGTCCCGCGTACCGCGAGGCGGTCGCCCGGGGTGAAGGTTGGCGTATCCTCCGGCACGACGACGAGAATGCCACCGGTCCCGTCCTGCACGTAGAGGCGCTTCGCCCCGAGCAGGTGTGCCGGGGCCGTGACCGTGCCTTCGACGAGCACCAGCCTGCCGGGGGCGCTGCTCCGTGCTGCCGCAATGCTTACCCGATCCGGCTCCGGTTCGGGCAGGGGCGTCGGGGTACTGGTCGGTGCGGGTTCGGGGGTACTCGTGGGCAGCGGGGTGGGCACGGGCACCGGGCCGCGGCTCCCGTTCGGCTCACCGGGCGTCGGGAGCCACTGCGTGGAGAGCTCGGCGGCGCCATCCGGGTAGCGCCCGATGCCGCGGTCGGGCTCCAGAGCGGGCACCGTCATCTCGTCCGCGAGCGAGCCGTCGGGGCGGTAGAGGCGCACGACATCGCCCCGGGGATTGAGCCGGAGTCCTGTCTCGCCGTACAGCAGCACCACGAAATCGTCCGGATGCATCCGCAATTGGGTGGTTATCCGGTGTGGCGGTGTTCTCGGGTCACTGTCATCGATTCGCCAGTTCTCCAGGAAGATCGGCGAGTCGCCGCTGTAGAACAGCTCGATCCACCCGTTGCCGGCGCCTTCCGGGTCGGCGCGGGAGCTGGTCAGTACCTCGTTGATGGAAAGGTCGACGACGGGCGTCGGGGTTGCCGTGGGCGCGGCGGTGGGCTCGAGTGGCAGCTTCTCCTCGAGCAAGATGTCGTCAAAGAGTACCGGCGCGCCGGGTGTCGAGATTCCGGCCTCAACGCGCAGGGCCACGGCGACAAAGGTAGTTCCGCTCGGGGGACGGAGCCATTCGGTGCGCAATTCCTGCCATGCTGCGTCCGGCGGACCGGGCCGCAGAAAGCCTCCTGGCCAAGGCGTCGAAAACGGGGTTCCGACCTGCAGCGAGATGTAGGGATAGCCGGGCTCCGTGACGCGCACCCAGCCGGAGAGCCGGTACTCCGCCTCAGGGTTGACCGGCACGAGCTGCGAGATCATCGAGGAGCCGTTCGCGGGCGCGGTAAGCGCGGCGGCGCGGGTGTCGCCCCGGCCCGCTCCATCGAGCACTTCGAAGGTGCCCTGCGCATCCGTCGCGAGCCGCCACCCCGTCGTGCCCGCCTCAAAGCCGCCGTTCGTGACGACGCTGTGCTCGGCCGTCGGGGAGGATACGGTGGCGGAGCGCGCGATGCCGCCGGGCAGGAGCAGGAGCAGGCACAGAAGGACATACCACCCCCGAGACGGAGCCAACGGCATGCCCTTTCCCGCCGGGAATGGTCCGGCGTCCTCCGGATGCGACCACCACGGTGACAGTGCTGAGAGACAACGGAGCAAAGTGCCGCGTGCCGCCGCCCGCAGACCGGACGTATCATAACAACCGGAACCGCACACGCATAGCGGAGTTACCGAACTGTTACCAGCGACGCTTGTAACCGTTCCTGATAGCAGACGGGCGACGAATCGTGCCGGGAGTGTGGGATGTCGGGTGTGCGTGATGTACCGGTCTGGCGGATTATCCCGCGGCGGCGAGACGGCGCGAGCACGAGAGCTCGTAGGCGGGTGGCACGGCTATGCCAACGCGGCTCCGCTCACTCGCACGCCACCCCATCGCCGTCCCGGTCCAAGTCGGAGCTATATCCGGGATCACCACGCTGGATTGGATCAGCACCTGCCGCTCTCACTGCGTCGCAGTTCTCGTAGTAGACGTCTGGACTGCCGTTGTTGGGCGTCGGAGTTGGAGTTGGAGTTGGGGGCCGGGGTGTCGCGGTAGGCATCAGCGGTACGGGCGTCGGAGTTGGTGTGGCTGCTGGAGTGACCTTCTTTCCATTACAGGTGTTCGGTGACCACAGGCCGTTCTTCTGCTGCTTAGCCCGGCTTTCGGCGGCCCTGAACTCCTTCTGCCGACCGTATGTTTCTTCCGGAGGGGTATACTCCCTGCCGTATCCCTGCTGAATCATAAGCTTGTTGTAGAACACCTTGCCGTCGATCCAGACGTATACGAGCTTATCTTGCGACCGATCCGAAACGATTCGCACCTTGCGGCCCTCCAGGAGCTTCCTGGCCCGGGCGCTCGCCTGCGGCCCGAAGCACTGGGCCGGCCTGATCTCCGGTGTGTCGAGCCCGATCAGTTCGAGCGTTTGTACCTTCCCGTTCCGGCGTATCCTGATCGTGTCGCCGTCAACGACTGCAAGGACGGGGTAGAGCGATGGCCTGCTAGGCTTGGGCGTCGCCGTCGGAACTGGTGTACTCGTGGGCACGGGCGTGTTCGTCGGCGGAATCGGCGTGGGGGTCGGGGGCTCTTCGTAGGTGATGTGGACGATGGCCTCTATGCCCGTGGCGGTCTCCCGGAACTTGAGCTTGTTGGGACCAGGCTTAAGGTCCACCGTCATGCTCCAGGTGCCGTCCTCCCCGACCACGGCCTTCTGATCCTGCGCGAGGCTCCTGTCCTGGACGAACTCCATGCCGGGTATGCCGATGCCCGTGATCTCCAAGGTGGGCGTGTTCACGGTGATCGCGTCGGTGGGCTCGGTGATGGCGAAACTCACGATCGGTGTTGACTCGGGCGTGCTTCTTATGGAAACGGCTGTTGGTGTGCTGGTCGCCGCGGCAGTCGGGGTGTTTGTCGGAAAAGTGGTCGGCGTAAGCGGCGGGGTATCGGTCGGGGTACTGGTGGGCACGGGGGGCTCAGGAGCATCGGTGGCGATGATAGTGGGCACGAGTACCGACTGGTCGTCTTCGGTCGGGGTGGGGGTGGGTGCGGCCGGTGCGCCGCAGGCAACCAGTAGGAAGGAACAGAGCAGTACGAGGGGCAGACATCGCGTCACGGCTTTCCTCTTTCAAGTGCGCAGCCATATGGAGGCACGGCCACCTGTTGCCTGGCATACTAACAGAATGTCAAGTAGAGGACATGGCCAACTATGGAAACGGACTATCCCTTCGAAAGCTATCTCGCTGGACAGTAGTGCAGGTCGTCCTGGGGGGTGAGGGGTCCGCGGACCTGGACTGGCCGGCCTCCCTATCACAGGACATCTTCTGGTGCCAACAGGCTGTACTCATGCGATGCCATGGCCCGACCTATGCATACTTCCGGGGGCAAGTGCCGCCACATCGATGCGAGCGCACGGAGGCTATTTGATGCTGAAGATACGGGACAGGTTCTCTCCATCAAGGGAGATGACAGACGACGTGGTCGATCAGATCCGGGAATTGGCACTCCCACTGGAGGGGCCGGATGATCTCGATCCGTTGCTGGAGCGGATTGGAGACGCACGCTACGTCTTGCTCGGTGAGGCATCCCACGGCACCGCCGAGTACTACACCTGGCGGACAGAGATCAGCAAACGGCTCATCGTGGAGAAAGGCTTCTCCTTCATTGCGGTCGAGGGCGACTGGCCGGATTGCTACCGCGTCAACCGCTACGCGAAAAACTGGCCGGACGCCGGTGGGAGCGCGCGGGAGGTGCTGCACGGGTACGAGCGCTGGCCGACCTGGATGTGGGCCAACCGGGAGGTCGTCGCCCTTGTGGAGTGGCTCAGGGACCACAACGATAACCGGGACGAGGCGTCCAGGGTGGGTTTCTACGGACTCGACCTGTACAGCCTCTGGGATTCGCTGGATGCGGTCATCCGGTACCTCCAGGACGTGGACCCGGGCGCGGTGGAGGCGGCAAGGCACGCTGTCCGGTGCTTCGAGCCATACTGGGAAGACGAGCAGGCTTACGCCCGGTCCACGATGCTGGTGCCCGATGCGTGCCAGAAGGAAGTCGTCAGGGTGCTCCAGGAGTTGTGCCAGAAGTCGCTGGCGTACCAGGCGGATGATCCCGAGGCATTCTTCAACGCGGAGCAGAATGCGATAGCCACCAGAGACGCGGAGAGCTACTACCGGGCGATGGTGCGGGGTGGCTCCGAATCGTGGAACGTGCGCGACCAGCACATGGCGGACGCGCTTGAGCGGCTGATGGGGCACCACGGCTCGGACGCCAAGGCGATCGTCTGGGAGCATAACACGCACATCGGGGACGGGCGCGCCACCGACATGGCCAATGTGGGAATGGTAACCTTAGGGCAGCTCGTCCGCGAGCGGCACGAGCCGGACGACGTGGTGCTCGTCGGCTTCGGGTCCTACGCGGGCAGTGTGATCGCGGGACGGCACTGGGGAGCGCAGATGGAGCGGATGCGGGTGCCGCCCGCACGACCGGGCAGCTATGAGCACGCGCTCCACGAGGCCGGGCAGCGGGACAAGCTCCTCATCATGCCGCGGTCGCTCGACGCCGGGCCGTTGTCGCGCCAGCGGGGACACCGCGCGATCGGCGTCGTCTACCGGCCGGAGCATGAATCGTACGGCAACTACGTCCCCACCGTCCTCCCGGAGCGCTATGACGCGTTCCTGTACATCGACCGCACCGAGGCACTCCATCCGCTGCATATGGAGCCGGTATCGGCCCGTAGTGGGGAGATGGAGACCTACCCGACAGGCGTGTAGCGAGCGCTCCAGCGTGAAGGGGCGGCGTGAGCATTCGTTGAGGAGGCTTGGGAGAGACTGACGCTGGCGACTCGGGCTACACGTTCGACACCGAGCCGCAACCTACCCGACACATGCCAGGCTGGAGCGCCTGTGGTAGGGGACGGATTCTCCGACCTGTAGAAGTTCACAATGTCGTCGGCTCGTATGGAGTCTCGCTCGGCGTCCCCTTCGCCAGGTACACGATCGCATCCCCCGGCGCGGCCGTCCATGACCAGAGCGTCACCGCCGGGTCCTCCGTCTCCCCGTCCCCCTCCGCACACGCGCAAACGCCCTTCCCCGGGTGGCTCAGCACACGCCGCATGTACCCCATATCTAT
>JADDPA010000028.1:10108-22485 GCA_016782125.1 Thermobaculum sp. | reverse complement strand
CAAGCAGCATGACACTACTTGACCGGCTCTCTAGATGCTGTTTCGCTGTTCCCCGCTGGGACTCCAGCCATTCGCCATTTTCCCTGCACCGCACAGCAAGATCAGCGTGCCCGCTTGCTGGAGGGGTCACCCATGCGCCACGAGGGTAACGCGCCATGATTGAGATACGCGATCTCGTCAGCAGTGACCTGCCTGCCTTACTCGACCTGTGCACGCGCGCCCTGCCGCTGGACACCTTCTCGCTGCCGCTGCTTCGCGCCCGCGTCCTCGACGAGCCGGAGCATCAGCCCCACTTGCAGCTTGCCGCCTGGGACAAGGGGCAGTTGGTCGGCGTGATGCTGGCTGGTGTCCGGGGAGGTGCGGACGAGACCTCCGCCGCAATCCGCCTGTTCGCCGTCGAGCCGGCAGCCCGGAGGCAGGGTGTTGCGACGAGACTCCTGCGAGAATTAGAGCGCATTCTCCAGCGCGACGGTCATCGCCGCCTTACCGTCGCGCAGCAGGCGCCGGTGTACTTCTGGCCCGGCGTTGACGTGCGCTACACGCCAGCCATTTGCTTTCTGGAAGCGAACGGATATGAACGGAGTGCAGAGGCGATCAATATGGAGGTCGATCTCGCCCGCCGCGACTGGGACACCACTGAGGCGGAGGCCCGCCTATCGACCCAGGGCTATGAGATCCGCAGACTTCGTGATACCGACCGGGAATCGTTCGGTGCCTGGATGTGTGAGGCGTGGAACCCCACTTGGGTGTATGAGGCTCTGGAGTCCTTAAAGAACGACCCGGTCACTACCTGGGTCGCCCTGCGGGACGGCGCGTACCGCGCATTCGCCTCGTACGATTGCACAGCGTTCCCAGGTGGCTTCGGGCCTACCGGCACGGACCCGAGCCTCCGAGGCCAGGGGATCGGCACCGTGCTCTTTCATCGCTGCATGCAGGACATGCGCGCGCTCGGATACGCGAAATGCGAGGTGTGCTGGACCGGCCCGGTGGCCTTCTACGCCAAGGCTGCCGATGCCTGGATCAGCAGGGTTTTCTGGTCGATGCAGAAGGACCTGGTCTAGAACTGTTCCGGGAGTCTATCGGCTACGCCCGCCGCTCATAGCCAGTGAGCGTCATCAGCCGCGATAAGGATACGTTGCGACCCGAGAGTGTGATCGCCACCCTGCGTCCGCGAAGCTCCGCAGGAGCACGCAGGAGCACCGCGAGGGCCGCCGCACCCGACGGCTCAAGCATATACCGGTGGTACTCCATTGCCCAACGCATCGCGGAGATCATTTCCTCGTCGGAAACGCCCAGCATACGGTCCACTAACCTCCGCACCACCGGCCAGGTCAGCGTCTCGGGCTCGATATAGCCACTCAGACCCTCGGCAATGGAGGGCTGCAGTGGCACATCGACTGTTCGACCCTCTCGATACCACGTGCTGAAGGTCGGGCTGTTACTGGCCTCAACACCCCAAATCTCTATGGCGGGGTTCACCGACTTCAACACTGCGCCGATCCCGGACACGAGGCCGCCGCCCCCGACGCACACCACCGCTACCTCTACATCGGGCATGTCGTGGAGGATCTCCAACCCGATCGTGCCATTACCGGCGATCACCGCAGGGTCGCTGTACGCAGAAACGTAGACGAGCCCCTCCCGATTCGCGGCATGCATCGCTGCTTGTCGCGCGTCCTCGATGTCGGGGAAGCGGCTGAGACGCGCATCATACGATTCCAGCACGCGCTCCTTCGACGGGTCGGCGCTCTCCGGCAGGTAGATATGCGCCGCGATCCCAAGCTGCTTCGCGGCGTAGGCCAGTCCGATCCCGTGGTTCCCGGCCGTGGAGGCGACGACGCCGTTGTGGCGCTCTTCCGGTGTGAGTGTCTGCAGACGATTGAATGGCCCGCGCACCTTGAAACTGCCGGTAACCTGCGTACTTTCCAGTTTCATCCACACGTCGGCATGGGCGTGCCGGCTGAGTTCGAAGGAGTGCTCCAGCGGCGTATGGCGCACGCAGCCCCGCAGGCGGGACTGCGCCACGAACACGTCCTGCAGCGTCACCGCCGTTGGTTCTGGCTCGTCAATGTGTCCCCCTCCTGAGCCTTCGTGGTGCGTGGTCCGCACTACGAGCTAGCGCTCGTGTACTTGGAGATGGCGTACGTCCAGAACCAGCGAGAAACGCCGAGGAGGAGCACCGCCGCGACTCCCGAACCGAATACACTCCCCACATTCCATCGCCCTATGATCGCCTCGGCGGGCACCGTCGTCACGAACGCGACGGGGATGAGGAAGGTGAACATCAGGCGCACCCAACCCGGGAGTGCCGAGACCGGAAACGCTCCCGCGCGGAAGAATCCGTTGAAAAGCTCGGTCACGTTGCCCACCTTCACGAACCAGAATGCCGTTGTCGAGAGCATGAACCACACCGCGTACACGATCGTCAGCGCGGTGACGATCAGGCACAGGCCCAGCAGGGCGCCGGTGCCCGAGGCGTTCTCCAATCCGCTCGCCGCCCAGATCACGAGTCCTGCGCCGACGAGCGCGTCCGTCAGGCGGAAGACGTTGATGTTGCGTGAGGAGATCAGAAACTGCGCGTCGACCGGTTTGAGCAGGTTGAAGTCCATCGTGCCCTGTCGCACCTCTTCGCCGATCTTGTTGAGGTTCGGGTACAGGAACGCCCCGATAGAGCCTTGCACGAGCGTGAATAGTCCGACTACAACGATGCTCTCCCGATAGCTCCAGCCGCCGAGACGCGTGCCATCGCTGTACAGGATGGTGATGCCAAGCAACGTGCCGCCCGCCAGCAGGAGCGACCCGAACAGGTTCACGGCAAAGTTCACTCGGTACTCCAACTGGGCGCTGATGCTGGCGCGCACGAAGATACCCAGCACACGAAGGTACCGTATTAACCTCATGCCCCGACCGCTCCGTAGCGTGCCAGTCCGCGCTGCCACAGCGCCGATCGGAGCGCGTAGAACCCCGCGGCCCAGAGGAGCTGTATGGCGAGGACGCGCACAATCTCTGGTCCAGGTGCCTCTCCGGTTAGCACCCGGACCGGGTAGTAGACCAGATAGGGGAATGGTGTCCACTCAATGAACGCGCGCAGGGCAGGTGGGTAGAACTCGAGCGGCGCGAATGCCCCGGTCAGGAACGCCGCGGCAACGAAGTAGAAGTCGTCGATGGCCGTTGCCTGGTCGAACCAGAACGCGAGGATACCGATGCAGTACGCGATCAGGAATCGCGTGAAGAACGCGAGCGTCACAGATAGCGTGTATAGCAGCACGTGCCAGATATCCGGTGTCAGCCGCGTGCCCGGTACGATGAGCAAGCCGGCGAAAACAATCAGCAGCATGAACGGCAGCCGCACCAGCCGCTCAGAGTAGTGCCCCGCGAAGAACTCCCACATGGGATCTAGCGGGCGCAGTAGCTTCGGACTCAGGTGTCCCTGCCGTATCTGGTAGTCAAGCTCCCAGGCAACCCAGGCGACGATTAGCTGCTGCGTGATCCACGCCGCGAGGAAGTAGGCCGCGAACCGTTGTTCATTGAACCCGCCAGTCTGCCCGCCGGCCGCGCGCGCCTTGCCGATCCATACCGCCATCATGATCAGCGGGATCGCGCCGGATAGCATCCAGATGACGACCTCGGCACGGTACGCCGACATGTGTGCGAACCACACACTGAAGAGCACCCACGTCTTATTGAGGCGCGCTCTCATCGCGCGGCTTGCTCCGCTCCGACCGGAACTGCATCAACTGGCTGCTTGTTGGTGCCTGAGAACAGAGTACCGATCACCCCTTCAATAGGCGGATCTTCGATCGTCACGTCCGCGACGGGCAGCTCCGCGAGCATGCGCGCCGCCAGACGGCTTGTCTCGTTCCGGGGCACCAGCACGTCCGCGAAGAGCCCCTCCCGTGAGATCAGCTTGCCGTAGAAACGGAGTCGCTCGTCGGGTACATTCTCGGACAGCTCCAACCGGACGGTCTTGCCCGGTGCGGCCTCTTCGACGAGCGCGGAAAGATCGCCGTCAAACACGATATGACCTTTATCGATCACGATGATGCGCTTACAAAGCGCCGTAACGTCCGCCATGTAGTGGCTCGTCAGGATGACGGTCGCGTTGAATCGGCGGTTGTACTCCGCGATGAACTCGCGGATGCGCACCTGCATGTTCACATCGAGGCCGATCGTCGGTTCGTCGAGGAAGAGCACCCGAGGGCGGTGCAGCAAAGCAGCGGCGAGCTCGCACTTCATCCGCTCGCCGAGACTCAGCTTGCGCACCTGTTTCTTGAGGATGCCCTCGAGCTCCAGTATCTCGCTGAACTCGCGCATCGTCGCCCGGTACTCGTCATTCGGGATCTCGTAGATCGCCTGGTTTACGAGGAAGCTGTCGAGTGCGGGCAGGTCCCACAGCAATTGCTGCTTCTGGCCCATCACCAGCGTAATGTTCTTGAGGAACGCCGTACGGCGCTCCTTCGGGATATGACCGCCCACGCGTACAAACCCATCTGTCGGGTGCAGCAACCCGGCGAGCATCTTCAGGGCGGTCGTCTTGCCCGCGCCGTTTGGCCCGAGGAAGCCGACCATCTGTCCGGCGTCGATCTCGAAGCTTATGCGGTCCACCGCGCGGACGAGCGTCTTGCGGCGGCGAACGAAGGAGGCGAGCGAGCCGCGCAGGCCGGGCTCCTTCTCGTGCACGGTGTAGACCTTCTCGAGATCACGCACCTGTATGACGGGCGTCGTGGAGTGGTCGGTGTCTGACATTGTTTAAGCGTACCACACGGTCCGTCCCATCAGTGCCGGAACCCTCGTGTATAATCCAGCCCGAATGATCGCACGGATGGGGGCAAGATGGCGCGCATCAGGCTGGCGTACATCGGCGGTGGCAGTACCCGTGCACCCGGCACGATGGCATCGTTCATCGACCAGGGCGCCAACTTCGACGGCTCGGAAGTGGTGCTGATCGACCTCGATCCGGAGCGTCTCGAACTGGTGCGTACGATCGCGGAGAAGATGGCCCGCGCGAAGAATGTGGATATTCGCGTAACCGCAACCACCGATCGACGTGCGGGATTGACGGACTGCGACGCCGTGCTTTCCAGCTACCGGCCCGGTGGTTTCCCAGCGCGCCACCTTGATGAGAGCATCCCGCTGCAACACGGCGTCATCGGCCAGGAAACGCAGGGCCCGGGCGGCTTCTTTATGGCCCTGCGCTCGATCCATGTGATGCAAGGCATCATCGCCGATATGGAGGTGGCGTGCCCCCATGCGCGACTTTTCAACTACACGAATCCTGTGAACATAGTCGCCGAGGCGGTCACGCACCATTCCGAGCTTCCGACCGTAAGTCTTTGCGAGGGGCCAATCATCTTCCCACGGGGGCTCGCTCAACAAGCGGGGCTCGACCCTGAGAAGGTAGACGCGGCGATGGTTGGCCTCAACCACAACGGGTGGAGCGCCAGTCCTCGATACGACGGGCAAGACATGATGCCGCTCATCCACGAGGCGTACGCGCAACAATCGCGTGAGCGCGGCGCTGACGCTTGTGGCCTGCGCATGCTCCGACTCGCGGATACCATGGACGCACTACCGGCGTCTTACTGGCAGTACTACTACTACCGGGACGAAGTGCTCGCAGAACTTCAGCGCAAGCCCACGACGCGGGCTCAGGACATCATGGCGGCTGCGCCCGACTATTGGGCACACTACGAAGAGCAGGCGCGAGCCGATGAGCCAGTGCTGGACCCTGCCCGCTCACGCGGCGGCATCCACGAGCTCGAACTCGCCTTCGACGTGATGGATGCGATCTATAACGACCGAGACGAGGTTTGGCCCGTGAACGTACCCAATCGTGGCGCACTACCCGGTTTCCCGGACGACCTTGTCGTCGAGGTGCCGGCCAGGGTCAGCGCGAACGGCGTTGAACCAATGCCGCAGCCGCCGCTGCCACGCCACGTGGTCGGCCTCGTAGAGATGCTTGCTGAATACCAGGCACTCGCGGCGCAGGCGGCCTGGACGGGTGGGCGCAGGGAGGCGGTGCGGGCACTTGCCAGTAATCCGCTCTGCTTCGACGTTATCACGGTTGAGCGGCTGTACGACGAGCTGGCCGCGGCGCATCGTGACCACCTGCCAGAGCGATTGTTGAGGTAACGTGTGGATGTGCTCCAGACCGACGACTACGATGCCCTGAGCCTCGCGGCCGCGGACATCGTCGCGGATACGATTGCCGCGAAACCCGATGCCGCCGTGGTACTTGCAACCGGCGACACACCCGTGGGCATGTTCCGGGAGCTCGCGGCCCGGCGTGAACGAGGCGAGCTCGATCTCACTCATATTCGCGTCTTTCAACTCGACGAGTACCTCGGCATTGGACCAGAAGATCGCCGGTCGCTTCGCGGCTGGATGCGACGGGCCTTCCTCGGTCCGCTCGCGCTGCCGGATGAAAACCTGACAACGCTCCCCGGCGACGCTACCGATCCCCATGCGGCATGTCAGGACTACGCGGACGCTGTGGTCGCGGCGGGTGGATATGACCTCGCGGTGCTGGGCCTGGGGCCAAACGGTCACCTAGGGTACAATGAGCCACCTTCGGATCCGCTCTCGCCAACGCGCGTCGTGGATCTCACGCCAGAAAGCATAGAGAGCGCTGCGTACTATTGGGGCAGCACAGACCAGGTGCCACCGCAGGCTCTCACCGCCGGAATGGACCTGCTCCTCGCCGCAAAGCGAATCCTCTTGCTCGTCTCGGGACCGCACAAGCGGGCGATCCTCCGCCGCAGCGTCGTGGAGCCTCCAAGCCCAGCCGTCCCCGCCTCGTACCTGCAAGGAATCGAGGGCGTGACGATCATCGCCGACCACGCGGCCTGGCCGGATGGGGAGTGATGTAGGGTCGAACTGGTCCGTCAGTCCACCTTCGTCGAAACGGTCGTTATGATCGGTCGTCCGCGCTGCATGGGGCTGGCTACCCATACCGCCGGGAGTCCGAGCGCGTCTGGACTACGGGTTCCGGCACGGTTTCATCTCAATCTGGACCGTAGTCAGAGGTAGGCACGGTGCAGTGCTGGGCGTTCGTCCTGCTTCGCACAGGGAGGGCCCATGAGGCACGTGCTCGGCGTTGATGGCGGCAACACCAAAACGATTGCGCTCGTAGCCACTTTGGATGGCAAGATCGTCGGTCGCGCTCGTAGCGGCTGCGGAGACATGTATTACCGGGGCGCGGACTTGGCCCTGGCGAACATCGATGCCGCGGTGCATGCCGCCCTGGTGCCTGCTGGGTTGCGACCCGAAGACCTGCTCGTTGGTGCCTTCAGCTTGGCCGGTGCAGACTGGCCTGAGGACATCGCCTTTCTCGCCTCGGCACTACGGGAGCGCGGCTTCGGAAAAACGATCTCCGTGGTTAACGATGCGATGGGCGCACTGCGCGCCGGCTCTGGTGACGGCACCGGCGTCTCGGTGGTGTGTGGTACAGGCGCTGGAACTGGTGCGCGTTCGGCACGTGGTGACACCTGGCACACGAGCTTCTGGCAGGAGGCTGGAGGCGCAGTCTCACTGGGTGACAAGGCGTTGCGCGCAGTCTATCGCGCCGACCTCGGCATCGCGCCCGCCACCGCGCTAACTGGGCTTGTTCTTGAGCACACCGACTACGCCACCGTCGAGCACCTGCTCCACGCCCTGACAGCGCGGGGGCGAGACAGGACACGTGATGCCGTGTCGATCGGAGGCCTAGCACGAGTGCTCTTGGACGCCGCAGCTGCAGGCGATGAGACGTCGATGCGGATCGTTCATGCGCACGGTGTTAGTTTGGGCGAGTATGCGCTGGCCGCGGCCCGGCGAGTCGGCATCGAGCGTGAGCCGTTTCAACTCGTGCTCGCTGGCGGGGTACTTCGACACCCGGCGCGCGAGCTCACCGATGCGATCGTGTCCCAGGTCCACGAGGACGCCACGTATGTACGCCCCGTGAACAGCAGGTTCGAGCCAGCGGTGGGGGCGGTTTTCCTTGCACTGGAGGCCGCGGGTGTGGCGATAGATGATGACCTCATTAGCCGGCTGGTACCCACCCTGCCCGAGCCATCGCTCTACTCGACGTGAGGTATCCGAACCCCGACACCATACTGGAAGTACGTTGCAGTCTGGTGAACGGCAACGTCCAGCCCAGCCCGTAAGAACCGCGCGGACAAGGACGCGGCGTCGTGATAATTCTTCACGATCTGGTACGTCCGCCCGTTGGCGAGCGTGCGCGCCATGATTTGTGCGCTCGCACCAGGTACCCGGTGGTTATCATGCAGCGCAGTGGCCTCGCTCAAGCTGTCAGCGAAGAACAGCAAGCCACCCTGTCGCAAGGCCCGCGCGACGGTTGCCAGGAACCGATCGAGCCGCTCGACCGGCACGTGCGAGAGCCAGAAGCCGAAGCAGACGGCATCGTACACACGCTCCGGCTCCCACGCGAACAAGTCGGCAATCACATACGTAACCCGCGCATCACAGATGTTTGCGCGGTTCAACTCCACCATTTCCGGTGAAGCGTCCACCGTCGTGACGGAACGAGCCGTGCGCACGAGCCGCCGTGTCCACGTGCCGGTGCCGGGCGCGAGTTCCAACACGTCTCCACCTAACGATAATGCGTCGAAAACGGCGTACAGCTCGTTGACCTCAGCATGCCACTGGGCCGTGTCTTCAGGGTTTCGGTCGTAGCGCCCCCGCCGATACCACCAGTCGTCGTACTCCCGCGCGCGCGCGCCATAATACGCGACCATCTCCTCTAGCGTCCGGCTCGTTACAGCGTCTGCCACGAGGCGCTCTCCTTCGCGCAACCTTGGTCCGTACGTGTCTGGCGCTTACCGTGGCGGTCAGAAGTTGCGGGTCCAGGTCGAGCAGCTTTCGGTCCGGCTCGTGCTCTTCACCGACAACCATCGGGATAGTGCAAGCGATCTCAGGCGCCGCTCACGAAGTTTGACGGTGGCGTATGGCTGAGGCGCGGGGCCGGGAGTCGCCTAGCTTGCGACCGCCTGGTTGCGATATTGCAGCTCGTACAGCCGGTAGTAGTACCCGCGATTCGCAAGCAACTCCTGGTGGTTGCCCTCCTCGACGATCCGGCCCTTGTGTAGCACGATAATCCGGTCCACGTTCTGCACCGTCGACAGCCGATGCGCGATAATGAAGCTCGTTCTGCCTTGCATGAGCTTTGCCAGGGCATCTTGAATGAGTCGTTCCGTCTCGGTGTCCACAGAGGACGTCGCCTCGTCAAGTACCAGCATGATCTCGGGATTGAACGCGATCGCGCGCGCGAATGAGAGCAGTTGCTTCTGGCCGACGCTCAGTCCCGCGCCACGCTCGCGCACCGGCTCATCGTATCCTTGCAGCAACCGTTGAATGAACGAGTCGGCGTTGACGTACTTAGCGGCCAGCCGCACGCGCTCGTCCGAGATCTCCTCGTTGTGCAATCGGATGTTGCTCTTGATCGTCCCGCTAAACAGGAACGGGTCCTGCAGGACCACGCCAATGTGCTTACGAAGCTCGTACTGCGCGATGTCGCGCACATCCACGCCGTCAACGAGGACCCGTCCCTTCTGCACATCATAGAAGCGTGACATCAAACTGATCATGCTCGTCTTCCCGGCGCCCGTCGCACCGACAAAGGCGACGCTCTGTCCTGCCTCAACTTTGAACGAGACATCTCGCAGCACCCACTCGTCTTCGTTGTACTGGAACCAGACGTGGTCGAACTCAACGTCGCCGCGCAACGTTCCGAGCCGTACCGGCTGTGGCTTGTCTCTCAGCTCCTCATCTTCATCGAGCAGCCGGAAGATCCGCTCGCTAGACGCCATCGCCGCCTGAAGCACGTTGTACTTCTCGGAGAGGTCGCGGATTGGCAGGAAGAAACGCTCGACGTACTGCAGAAAGGCGACGAGACCACCCAGCGTGAGGGTACCCGCCAACACCCTGCCCCCGCCGTACCAGATAATAAGCCCCGTGGAGAGCGCACTGATCAGCCCGACGATCGGGAAGAACAGCGCGAAGTAGAACACCGACTGCATCGACGCTTCGCGATAGTCGGCATTTAGCCCCTGAAACGTGCCGAAGTTGCGACGTTCCCGGTTGAACAACTGGACGACCGACATCCCGCTGACGTTCTCCGCAATGAAGGAGTTTATGCGGGCGAGTCGAAGCCGTGTTGCCCGGAAGGCCGAGCGCATTCGGACCTGTATCTTGAGGCTGGCGAAGACGAGCACGGGCAAAACAATGAAGGTGAGCAGCGCTAGCTGCCAGTTGAAATAGAGGAGCAGTATGGCGATGCCGATCAGGGTGACGCTGTCTCCGATGATCGCGACGATGCCCGACGTGAGCAGCTCATTCAGCGCATCCACGTCGTTTGTCAGCCGCGTCACCAGCCGCCCCACCGGATTCTTATCGAAGAACGAGAGGGATAACCGCTGGACGTGCCGGAACATCTGTGTCCGGATGTCGTACATGACATACTGGCCGAGCGCGCCGGTTACATACGTCTGCCCGTATCGAAACAGGAACGCGAGAAACAAGACGAAGATGTACAGCAGGCAGGCCGTGAGTAGGCCGTCTGCCTGTCGCGTCTCGATGTACCGGTCAATAGCCAGCGCGACGATGAATGGACCTGCAAGGTCCGCCAGCGATGTTCCCAGTAGGAAGAACAAGGCAAGCGCAAGCTGCCGCTTATAGGGCAGCAGATACTTGAAAAAGCGGTGCATGAGCTGGCTGTCGTACGCCTTGCCGAGGATCTCATCTTCGTGCTGGATGCCGACCGCCACAGGTGCTCCTTTGTTCGTGGACTGGTGCGACGTTCAGTTCCAGAAAGACTAGCTCGCGGGTGCAAGGCCGCTTGGAAGCCGGTTGGTCTGGGTATAAGATGGGACTCGCACCTGGGATCGAAGGATGCCGCTCGTGATTAGTCACTCTCATTTTGCAGGACAAGCACTCATAAGGCAACACTTATCGGGCAGGGCAGCCGTGTCAGTATGTGCCCATTTGCACGATCACCGTTCCAACGACGAGCCTTCGCAACGCCGATGCTGAGGCAGCTTCGGCGCCTTTGCCGCTATATCGAGCCGGCTGACGTGCGGATGTGTGCGCCGTCGATCTACATGGAGAAGCATGGCAGGACTTGGGAGGTAGAGGCAGCGCGCGAAACGGGGTACGAGGGCGTTGCATGCGTGGATGACGCGGCGCGGCTTGCCGTATTGCTCCTGCGCGCGCACGCCGTCCATAGCCTCCCCTGGGCGCTAGAGTGGGCGCATGAGAGTCTCGCGTTCGTGCTGAATCTGCAGCAGCCAGATGGCAACTTCGTAAACTTCGTGCTCGACTGGGAGGGCACGCCCAACCTGACCGGTCCTACCAGTGCGCCGGGAGCATCGCCGTGGCTCGCGCGGGCACTCTGGGCGCTGGCTGTGGCGTTCCGCGTGACTGGCGATGAGCGCTACTGCGAGTGCTTCTACTCGGCACTGGATCACCTTGGTGCCAGTGAGTACACTGATGTCCTCGGTCAGGGGTTGATTGCCGTTCTGGAGATGCATCAATCTTCCCCAGACCAAGAGTTGGTCGCGGTCGCGAAGCAGCTCGCCGTTCGCGTGAGTGCCTGCCAGCGCAATGGTGTGCTTCTGAATCATCCCAACGAGGAGTTTGCCCATCTTTGGGGCCACATCCAGCCAGCGGCGCTCTGTCTGGCAGCAACCGTGCTCGGCACCGCTGCATGGACATCGGTTGCGGTGCGGAGCGTTCAGGAGAGTATGGTGCCAATAGTTGGCCGTGCCTTCGACCAACCGCGGACGCTAGCGTATGACGTGAGCAGCGCCGTGTACAATCTCGACGCGGTCTATGCGGCGACCGGAGCACGCGAATATCGGGCACTTGCCCGCGATGCTCGAGCCTGGTTCCACGGACGGAATAGCGCCGCGGCACCGGTGTACGACCCCGTGCGCGGCATGGTCTTCGACGGGATAGACGGGCGGCGTGTCAGCGAAAACTCCGGTGCGGAGAGCAACATCGAGGGCGGGCTCGCCCTGTTCGATGAAGTACCATGGCGCCGCTACGACTTCCGCTGATGATGCGCGTTACGAAGCGGCGAGTGCGGCATACCGCCGGAGGACCGCTGCAGTGATCGGCGAGCCCAGTCAGCCAGAGATGCTGTTTCTGCACGGCATCCCCACGAACGCGGCCTTGTGGCAGCCATTGGTGGAGCGCCTTGATGGGATGCGTGCCGTCGCTCCCGATCTGCCGGGGTACGGTAACGCACCGCGTCCGCGCAATCCCAGCATCTCGGCGTATCATCGCTTCATTGGCGCCGTGTTGGCTTCCGAGAGGATGCGCGCTCCCATACTGGTCGGCCATGATCTTGGCGGCTTGTACGCCCTTACCTATGCCATTGC
>JADDPA010000028.1:0-10019 GCA_016782125.1 Thermobaculum sp. | reverse complement strand
CGCCGGGCTTCGGCGAGGCGTACGCATGGTTCGCGGGCCGGGCACGCTACCGGGAGCTGCACCGGCGCGGTCTCGCCAGTATGTACCCCGCTGCCGCCCCTGAAGAAACGATTCATGTCCTCACGGAACCGTACGGCCATACTTCGTCCTGGCTTGCAGTGTTGCGCTCGTTGCGCGGGCTGAGCCCCGTTCGCGTGCTGCGCTGGCAGCGTGCAATGCATCAGTTGCAACTGCCCGTCCTCATCCTATGGGGAGAGGGTGACCCGTATTTCCCAAAGGGCGTCCCTGAACGCTTATTGCGCGACGTGCCCCGTGCGGAACTCCAGTACATCCCCGACGCTGGGCACTTCCCGATGCTCTCGCAGCCGGATCTCGTCGCGCGCGCCCTCCTTGCGTTCGCAGAAACAGTTCGGTCGGAGTGAGGACGCAAGATGCCCGGAGTAGCGGGACTGCTGGTAGTGCGGGGCTGCCGCGCCGCGGCCTTTTGAGAAGTACCGTTAAAGGCAAAGGCAATCGAGCGGCCTCTTCACAGGTGGCTACCATGCATTCCCGAGAGGCAGTCGTGGTCGGCGGCACTGCTTGACCTTGCCCTTGCATCTGGTATCCTGAACGGTATCCTTCAATGATTACAAATGGAAAGTCGGAGCAGACACGCCGTCGTCCGGTTGCGTGCACACGCTAGCACCGGATGCCAGCCCTTCTCCTCCGGGTTCCGGTGGCCGCAACGAAGGCCCAGCGGCGGGCATCGTGCACGTACGCCACGAAGCATCGATAACCAGTTGCCTGGTCGGTCAGCGTCTCGCGTGCCGATGGCAGTAAGTAGAGTAGTCAACATCAAGGAGCAAACTGTTGCGCAGACTCGGAGTGCGCGGGAGGTCGAGCAGCATCTACGTTGCCGCCATCTTCGCCTATCTGCTTGTTCTGAGTCTCATTCAGTTTCTCCGGTCCGGGTTCCTCATCTGGCCCGATACTTTTATGGTCTTCCTGCTCATCGCGGCAGTAGTGATGGGGCATACGCGCAGCTTCCTGCGTGACTGGATTCCGTTCGCTGTCGTGCTATTCGGATGGCAACTGCTGCGCGGATACACCGACAACACCGCAGTTGATGCCGGGATCACCGTCCACGAGACGGATCTCATCGCGGCGGAACGCGCGCTCTTTGGCGGACACCTGCCTACCGTCGTTCTCCAGCGCGCACTGTATACGCCGGGCAACGTCCAGTGGTATGACATGCTGGCGGTTGTCCTGTGGGCGATGCATTTCGTCCTACCACTGACGTTCGCCTACTTGCTCTGGATACAGAATCGAACACTGTACTGGCGATTCGTTGCCGCCCTACTCACGCTATCGTTCGCGGCTTTCTTCACGTACGTGCTCTTTCCGGCGGTGCCACCGTGGCTGGCCGCCCAGAACGGCAACATCGTGGAGCAGGGCCGACCGGTAGCGGTGCACCTGCTCAAGACCGAGATAGCGGGACAGATGGAGTTCGGCGGCTCCTTCTCCACCTGGATCTTCAACAAGGGTAACCCGAACCGTATTGCCGCGATGCCGTCGCTGCATGCCGCCTATCCCACCCTGGTTTGTCTATTCACCATCGCCTACAGGCGACGACTCACGCCATTCATGGTGGTGTACTGTCTGGCTCTGTGGTTCAGCATCGTGTACATGGGTGAGCATTACGTGATCGATGCGATAGCCGGCATTGTATACGCGATTGTTTCATTCTTCGCGGTACGACCCGTCGCTGCCTTCGTCACGGCTCGCCGGAGCGGACGCGCTACTCACGCCGAGGCCGAACTCGATAGCGGGCTGGTCGCGCGGTAGGTCATCATCGCCTAGCGTCCCGCTGCTGCCTAACGGGGAGCACTAGCGGATCAACTATCCGTCCCGGCTAGGTTCGGTAGGGAAAGACCTTACGGGCATCGAGCCGCGATCGCTACGAGCCGCTGTACCAGACCCCGGCGCGGTCGGCTGGCTACAGGGACCCGGCCGCTGGAGCGCCGCCGAGCGGTATCACTCGGCCGTCCATTCGGCTCAGGATGGTCTGGCAATATCCGGCCAACCATTGCCTTATCTGCGCCGTGTGGCGAGTCGCTTGTACAGCCACTGACCGGCTACCGCTAAGGCGAGGCCGTAGGAGAGGAGGGAGGTGGCGATGCCGAGTCGCAGGGACACCGACTCGTAGCGCAGCTCCACCGTGTGCTCCCCGGCGGGCACCCTCACCGCCCGCAGCGCGTGGTCTGCCACGTACAGAGGCGCCGGCTCGCCGTCCACGTACGCCTTCCACGCCGGGTAGTACACCTCGCTGAGCACGAGCAGCCCCGCCGCGCCGGTGGATGTGCTCGCCCGGATGCGCCCGGGCTCGAACAGGTCGACGCGCGCGCGGTCGGCGTCGGGGTCCGGCGGGCGCGAGAGCGGCGGCGGCGCCTCCTCGAGGAGCGCGACCCGGGCGGGGTCCACCGCGCCGGAGCCGATCAGCGCGAGCGCCTCGCCGCGGCGCACCTGCCGGGCGTCGTGCACGAGCCAGGCGCGGGGCAGCGCGCTCTGGCGGCGCAGCACGCGCACCGAGGCGTCGGCGTACGCGGTCGGGTGGGACTCAGCCAGGCGCTGCAGGTCGGCGCGGTGGTCGACGGTGGCGCGGGGCACCACGATGTAGCGCACGTTGAGCAGGTCCAATAGCGGCGAGTCCAGCCCACCAACCAGCACGTTCCGCTCGTGATACGCAACGGGACGGCGGGTAACGTTAGCGACGTACCCAGACTGCAGCCCCAGGCCGCTGACGCGCGCCGCACGCGCTTGTTCGTTCATCGCGATCACAAAGTCCTCGTAGCGGGCCACGTGGACCGGATTGTAACCCTGGATATCCTGCAAACGCAGCAACAACGACCGGTTATTTACCAGGAGTGCCGCTTTCTGGGGATCCAGAAAGCGCCAGCGGTAGGGCGTATTGTCGCGGCCGATGCCCGGATCGTATCCCAGGTATCTGAACATCTCCGTCTCACCACGCGCGCGCAAGAACTGGCTGGCCTGCGTTGGCTGGTAATAACGGTTGAGATCCACCTTCGCATACGCACTTGGATGCGTTTCGATGTAGGAGCGGGCGGCGGTGTACATGTCGACAAAAAGTACCACCACCAGAAAGCCAGTGAGTAGCTGCCTTTGCCGAGGAAAGAGGGCCTGCAGCACCACGACGGCGATGACAAGTATCAGCGCTGCTACGGTGCCGGACCTCAGATCGATATCTGAGCGCATGATGCTGGCCGCTCCCAATGCCGGGATAAGCGCAAGCCACGCCGCCTGTCTGCCGCGGTCCCGAAACGAGCTCACGGTTGCCCCGGCTAGCAGTGCAGCGCCGATGTAGAAGATCATCAGGCTGCGTTCCGGGTTGTGCGGGTGAAGGCGAGTGAAGCCTGGCAGCACGTTGTACAGTAGCGTGTGAAGTGGTGTGGAGTCCCGGCCAGAGAGTATTAGCGCGCCAAGCGACAGAACCAGCCAGAACGGTGTGCCGTGTCGACCACGGGCCACGAACGGCGCAAGTATCGCCAGCGCAAGTGCCGCCGCGCCGACCCGATGCCAATCTCCATCGAGCAGCCCCGGCAAGTCCTGTAGCTTCCATCCGCCCGTTACTGCGAAGTACTCCTCGCCGTGATAACCGGCTGCCAAGTTGGACAGGCTGTTGTACTCTAACCGGGGAAGCAAGCCGGCGGCCGCCATGCCGAACCCCACCACGAGCACTAGCACGCCGTTCAGCGCGAACGTGACGAGTCGTGGCCGGAGCCCCATACGGCCGTTTACCGGTGCAACTAACGTGCGATACGCCACGTAGCCGCCGAGCGTAATCAGCGCGTAGTAGGAACCCTGCCCCACCCAAATTGCGAGTATCTGGCTCAGCGCGAAACCACCCACGCCGTACCACAGTCCTCGTTCGGTCCAGCCCCTGCTCTGGATCGCACGCTCGGTCGCCAGCAGCAGCAGCGGCAGCCAGGCGTAGACGCCTGAGTACGCAAAACAGCAGATATTGCGCTCGTACATGAAGGTCGCAAACTCGTACGCCACGGCGGCGGTCAGAGCGCCACCGACGCGCATGCCGAGCACGCGTGCGAGCGCGTACGTCGCCACCCCTGCCAGAAGCATATGGAAGAACATGAAAGCCGCAGCGGCGGCAGCCATCGGCAGTACACTGAACGACACCATGGCAGGCCAGTACATCCAGCCGGACTGTGGATCGGCCACGAACGGCGCGCCGGCGGATTGGTACGGGTTCCACGATGGCAGTTCCCCGGATGCAAGTGTGTCGCCGAGCATGGAATAGAACGGATAGAAAAAGGCGGCAGAATCAAGGCCGATTACCGTCCCGCCGACGATCACATACCACTCGGCAATTACCGTCAACAGGATTATGACCAGCACCGCCACAATGTCCGTACGTGCCTTGCTGGAAGACATGGTCCTCCATCGCTGGAGGCTCCGGACCGACATGCTCGTGCTCAAGGACTCTCGCTCTCAGCCGAAACCTTACTACGGCGGTCATTGCGCCGCGCGAGCAGTGGGAAGCGCAAGCGCGAGCGGACGGAACCAAGATGCGCCACTGCCAGCCCGGCGGCGAGGCCGTAGGAGAGGAGGGAGGTGGCGATGCCGAGTCGCAGGGACACCGACTCGTAGCGCAGCTCCACCGTGTGCTCCCCGGCGGGCACCCTCACCGCCCGCAGCGCGTGGTCTGCCACGTACAGAGGCGCCGGCTCGCCGTCCACGTACGCCTTCCACGCCGGGTAGTACACCTCGCTGAGCACGAGCAGCCCCGCCGCGCCGGTGGATGTGCTCGCCCGGATGCGCCCGGGCTCGAACAGGTCGACGCGCGCGCGGTCGGCGTCGGGGTCCGGCGGGCGCGAGAGCGGCGGCGGCGCCTCCTCGAGGAGCGCGACCCGGGCGGGGTCCACCGCGCCGGAGCCGATCAGCGCGAGCGCCTCGCCGCGGCGCACCTGCCGGGCGTCGTGCACGAGCCAGGCGCGGGGCAGCGCGCTCTGGCGGCGCAGCACGCGCACCGAGGCGTCGGCGTACGCGGTCGGGTGGGACTCAGCCAGGCGCTGCAGGTCGGCGCGGTGGTCGACGGTGGCGCGGGGCACCACGATGTAGCGCACGTTGAGCAGGTCCAATAGCGGCGAGTCCAACCCCCCGGCCAGCACATTGGCCTCGCGATATTCCTGGTCACGCTCGTTGAGTGCGATCATATACTCATCGTAGCGCTTGATCCGAACCGGTCTGTATCCCTGGATATCTTGCAATTGCAGAGGTACTGAACGGTTATGGACCAGCATCACCATCCCTCGTGCGAGATCACGCCAGTGGTAGCGATACGTTGTCGGCGGATACCCCGTCGTTCTCGGCTCATAGAGCCGGACTTCTGGATCGTAGCCGAAATACCGGAATAGGTCGCCACCTGCCATGTTACGCAGGAACACAGCAGCCCCTGAGGCATTGTAGTGCGTGTCGAGGTTCACCGTTCGAAATCGACCGGGACCATCATCCACAGCGCTCCGGCCCGCAGTGAAAAGGTCGGCTACGAGTACGAGGAGGAGGAGTGTGGTCAGATACGGCCGGTATCGCGGCAGAAGTGACTGTACTGCCAGGTACACGACCGCGATGAAGAGCACGACTAGTGTTCCCGCCGGTATAAGCTCCGGAGCAGGCTCTGGGAGGCGCGCCTCGGCTATCTCGAGGGCGACGGCTGCCGCGGCGGGTACGAGCGCGAGCAGTACCGCTCTTGACCTGTGCTGCCGCAATGCGGAGAGCGTCGCACCTGCACACAAAGAGGCACCCAGATAGAACAGCACCAAGATACGTTCTGGGTTATGTGGATGCAAGCGCGAGAAGCCGGGAAGCACCTGGTACAGCAACCAATGCAGTGATGTGGTGTTCCTACTGGCAAGTATGAGGGCGCCGACTGCAAGAGCAAACCAGAAGGGCGCGCCGTGCCTGCGGCGGGCCGCGAACGGTGCCACCAGGGCAAGTGCTAGGGTCAACCCTCCTATGTACCAGTTCCGTCGATCGAGCAGTTTCGCCCAATCCCTCGGCGCCCAGCCGCCCGCTATTGCCGCTTGGGTATCCGCATACCCACCGGCGAGATTCGAGAGGAGGTTGTACTCAATACGGGGCAATAGGCCGGCCGCGGCCATCGTGGCACCAAGCAGCAGCAGGGCGCCGCCGTGCACCACCAGTACCCGCAGTCGCGCTCTGAGTCCAGCCATAGGCTGACTACCCAGATGTGTAAGCAGCGTGCGATAGACCAGATATCCGAGCACGGCCAGCATCGCATAATAGCTCCCCTGGCCCAGCCATGACGCGAGTATTTGACTCAGCGCGAACCCGGCGGCGCACAACCATAGCGCCCGGCTGAGCCGTCGCGATTGCCGGAGGGACATCTCCACGGCAAGCAGCATGAGCGGCAACCAGAGCGCCACCATCACGTGCTCGAAGCAGCAGATGCTACGCTCGTAGAGAAACGTGGCGAAACCGTACGATACCGCGGCGAAAAACGCTCCCGGCACGGACATTTCGAGTGCGCGGGCGAGCGCATATACCGCGAGAGCAGCCACCAGCAGGTGTAGGAAGATAAAGCTCTTTGCCGCGGCTGCGAGCGGTAGGACGGTAAACAGTAACATCGCCGGCCAGTACATCCAACCCGACTGTGGGTCCGCAGCGAAGGGCGTACCGGAGACCTGGTATGGGTTCCAGACCGGCACCTGCCCAGCCCTCAGGCTCTCTCCCAGGAACGAGTACGCCGGATAGAACAGCGTCGCCGCGTCCATCCCAACCAGCGTACCGCCGACGAGTACTCTCCACTCCATCAGAATGGCGACGGCTACTATTGCGGCGACCGCGCACACGTCGGCATTCAGAATCGGTAGAAACCGGGATAGCTGGGCACGCGCGCGGAAAGATGGTTCTCGGAACAGTGGCATGCTGATAATGCTAGCAACTCAGAGAATGGAGGTAAAGCCGATGACCAGGGCTGTGACTTCTCAAGCCGCGCGCGTCGGCGCCAATCCCGTCGTACTGCCACCCCACTCCCGTACCAGCCCGAATGCTCGATTCAACCCACCAGGTGGCAAGTCCCGTGCGGACAGCACTGGAAATGCGTGGGCAGGCGAAGTAATGAAGGGACAAGTGATGCGGATTATTGTGACGGGCGGCACCGGCAAGGCCGGACAATGGGTCGTTCGAGACCTTGCCACGGCGGGGCATGAGGTGCTGAACCTCGACGTTGCCCGACGGCCGGAGCTCGATCTCCCTGGCGGGTACTGTCGAATTGATCTTCGGGACGCTGGCGAGGTGTACGATGCGTTCTTCCAGTTTCGCCCTGACAGTGTTGCACACCTCGCCGCGAATCCCTCGCCGAGCGGACAGGCACGCCAGAACGTTTTCGATCTGAATGTGAACACGACCTACAACGTTCTCCAGGCAGCCGGCGACATAGGGGTGCGCCGGGTGGTATATGCATCCAGTGAGATGGCGACTGGGCTGCTCACCGACAACCGGGTGCCGTCGCGCATCCCGTTTGATGAGTCCGAGCGGTACCCGTCCTCGAATGCGTACGCATTGAGCAAGTATCTGAGCGAGGTGATTGCCGACTCGCTAGCTGTTCGCTATCCGGGCACCGCCTTTTGCGGTATGAGAATCAACAACGTCATCTCACCGGACGACTACAAGCGCTTCATGCTTGAATGGGACGACCCGACAATGAGCATGGGGAACTTCTGGAGCTATATCGACGCTCGCGATGTCGGCATTGCTTATCGCGCCGCGATCGAGGGGGACAGCAGCGGTAACGAAGTGTTTCTGATCGCGGCCGCGGACACCCGCGCGCGGCGGGGTCTACGAGAACTCCTGGCCGAGTATTACGACGGGTACGACAAGGTTGACCCAAGGCATGACGACCACGCATCGGCCTTCAGTTGCGCCAAGATGAATCAGTACTTCGGCTGGCAGCCGTCCTATACTTGGCGTGACATTCTGCAGGACTAGATAGGATTCTGGTCCCGCTGGACTGGGAATGGTGACATGGCACGTCGTGAGGTCACCACTGTACGCACCGAGTGTTATCTCGCTACGGCGCCCAAAACATCGCGCATCCCCGCCCACTCGCGCCAGATATCGGTCATGCACTCCCAATGCACCTGTTCGTGCGCGATTTGATGGAGGCGAAAGAAGATCGCGTAACGAATGTGCGGGGAGCCATTGCCGGCAATGCCGTGTGCCAGCTGGTAGTGCACGAGAAACGCATCGCCAGCCTGACCCATCACCTGGACGGGCTCGGGCAACTGCACCTTGGGCATACCCTCCAGCAACGCCTGCGCGCCGTGCTCCCGAAAATACTCCTCGTACAGTCGATGGCTGCCCGGCCACACCGTGAAGTTTCCACGATACGGTCCCGGCAGGTCGCTGAGCAGCACGCCGACCAGAGCCGTGAAGTTGGCTATCGTCCCTTCCTTTACCCCGTTTGTGGGCGAGTACATACCATCGATATGTGGCCGCGGCTCGTTCGGCTCCTCTGCGACCGGGAAGCGCAAAGCGACTTGCCCGTGAGTGACCGGCTTGATCTGACCCGGGCCGATCGCAGATTCTGCCGCAGCCATGATGGGCGTCTCGTTGAGCAGGGCGGTGATGGGTGCCGTATCGCGCAGCTCCGGCGTGTACGATTGGGCGCGGAAGGTGGTGAGTTTCGCCGGATCGATCCCGTTGGTGCCGAGCGATGCGTTGATCGCCCGCAGTGCAGCGCCCACTCGATCCTGCGGCACAATGCCCGGCAGCTTGACGTAGCCTAACTCGTACAGCTGCTGCTTCTGATCGATAGTGAGGGGCATCTAGTATCTCCAGTTTCGATGGCGGCTGAGCCGGCAAGAGTGCGCGCTGCAAGACCCGGGCCGTCGAGGAGTGACGTACGTTCGGGCGTGGCTGAACCGGATGACGGGAGACGAGAGTTCGTGTGAGCAGACCGGGCCGGTATAATCTACCGCACTGACGCGCAATGCAGCTCCATCTGGAAGGGTGCATGCTTGACCACAATCGCCTCCAGCGCCGGGACGCCAGAGCTGGTCCAGCCACGCCGCCCGGTAACGGCGCGCGTCGCGGTCCTCCTCATCTTTGCTGTGTGTGGTATTGGCGTGAGCAACTGGGTGCCTCGTATCCCGGAGGTGCGTCGTGCGTTAGACCTTAGCGAGGGAATGCTGGGTTTCGCGCTGCTCTTCCCCGCACCCGGCGCGCTCGTTGCAATGCCCTTCGCCGGTTGGCTCGTCTCGCGATGGGGAAGCAGGCCGGCTACCCGCCTGCTGACGGTATGCTTCTGCCTGGTCGTACCGCTACCCGTGCTTGCTTGGAATCTGCCTTCGCTCGCGTTTGCCCTGCTGCTCTTCGGCGCGGGCGTCGGGTCGCTCGACGTCGCGATGAACTCACAGGGAGTCGCGGTCGAAGCACGATATGGGCGCCCGATCCTCTCCGCCTTCCACGCTGCCTTCAGTTTTGGTGCGCTCGGCGGGGCGGCCATAGGAGGCTGGGTAGCCGAGCTCGGCATCCCTCTCGCACGACACATGCTCGCCGTCGGTGCGGTACTCCTGGTCGTCTCGGCGATTGGCTCCTACTGGCTGCTGCCGGCGCATGCCGACGCGGGCGATCACGGTCCGCGCTTCGCTGTCCCGTCACGTCCGCTCGCACTGCTCGGCTTCATCGCGTTCTGCGCTCTCGTCGCCGAGGGCGCGGCCGCCGATTGGAGCGCCGTCTACCTCCAGGAGTACTTGCACACCAGCAAGGGACTCGCCGCAGCCGGGTTCGCCGCGTTCTCACTGACCATGGCGGTTATGCGCCTCGCAGGTGACCGGCTCGCAGCTCGATGGGGGCCGGTCGTGATGGTACGGTTCGGCGGGCTGATCGCGGCGGTTGGCCTCGGATTCGGCCTACTAGCTGCTCATCCCGTGGCGGCGATGCTCGGCTTCGGCGCGCTCGGCATCGGAATAGCGAATATCTTC
>JADDPA010000105.1 GCA_016782125.1 Thermobaculum sp. | reverse complement strand
GGCCGGACCGGACGCCGCACTCGCTCCACTTCCTCCAGGAAGCCGTTCACATCGCGGAAGCGCAAATAGACCGACGCGAAGCGGATGTACGCAACCTCATCGAGCTCGCGGAGCCGGCGCATCACCGCCGTACCGATCTCGCTCGTTGGGATCTCCTGCCTGCCGGACGCCATAAACTGTGCCTCCACGTCGTCGACCAGTGCCTCTATGCGCAGGGACGAAATCGGCCGTTTCGTGCAGGCGATCCGCATCCCCTCCGCAAGCTTGGTTCGATTCCACGCCTCGCGCGTGCTGTCCCGCTTGACAACGAGGGGACCCAGCAACTCTACGCGCTCGTAGGTCGTGAACCGATTGCCACAGTTCTCACACAGCCGGCGGCGGCGCACCGCGTTTGTCGCCTCGCGCGAATCCACTACTCGCGTCTCGCCCGACCCACACTTGGGACAACGCACGTTTACCGCCTCCTGCGCAATATATGGTGCCTTTTATTATACCGCACACAGCATCGAGACACAGCACGCCTTAGGCCAAGTGAACGTCGAGGCAGATCCGAACAACCTGCTGTACGGGCGATTCAACCCACTTTGGGTGATGATAGGTCCCTCGCGCGACGATTCACAAGTCGGTACTGAGCATACGTGCGGATAGTCCCGCCTCTCCACCGCCGCGAGCGGGACCGCGGAGTTTGCTCGCCCGATTGCCCCTTGGGAAGCACCCCGGTAGTGCCGCTGTGCTGAGTGCTCCAGCACAGATCCGCCCCCGCACCTTGGACTCATCGCGGTCAGACGGCCCGCGTCTTGCTCAAACGGGCCAGAAGATGGCAGGAGGTCAACGTTGCGTATAGCGCTCGATGCGATGGGGGGGGATAACGCGCCAAACGTTACCGTGGACGGCGCGCTCGCCGCGGCACAAGAACTTGGCGTCCAGACGCTGCTTGTTGGCAGACAGGAAGTGCTCACCGCCCATCTTGGTCCGGACGCTGCAACGCTCCCGGTTGAGATCGTCCACGCACCGGATACCATCGAGATGCACGATCATCCCGCCCAGGCCGTCCGCGCAAAAAAGGATTCGAGCATCGTCGTCGGTTTGCGGCTGCTCAAGGAGGGTCAGGCGGATGCCTTCGTTTCGGCGGGGAACAGTGGCGCGGTGATGGCGGCTTCTCTCCTGGTGCTTGGACGTGCGCCGGGCATCGACCGGCCGGCAATCGGGACGGTGATCCCGACGCTGAGTGGCCGCACGTTGCTCCTGGACGCAGGCGCCAATGCGGACGTCCGCGCACAGAACATGCTCCAGTTCGCGCGAATGGGTAGCGTCTACGTGAATACGCTAACGCAGACAGATAAGGCGACGGTGGGACTCCTCAGCAATGGCGAGGAAGAGTCGAAGGGCAACGCACTCACGCTAGAGGCACACACCCTGCTGCGAAACAGTGGTCTCAACTTCGCGGGGAACGTGGAGGGTCGCGACATCACGCGCGGCACGGTTGACGTCGTGGTGACGGACGGCTTCACGGGGAACGTCGCGCTCAAGTCGATCGAGGGCACTGCCGAGTTGATCCAGCAACTGCTGCGCGAGGAGATCACGCGAGGTCTGCGCAACAAGCTCGCCGCTCTCGCCCTGCGCCGGGCGTTCCGCCGCGTCCGCGCACGGCTCGACTATAGCGAGGTGGGCGGTGCACCGTTGCTCGGTGTGAATGGCACTGTGTTTATCTCACATGGCCGATCGAGTGCGAACGCGATAAAGAACGCGCTGCGCGTCGCAAACGAGGCAGCGCAACTCGACATCGTGGGCGCGATCAATAACGCGGGTATCAGCAGCTAGCGCGTTTGCGCCAATGTGTGCCGTATACTTGGTGCCAAGTAGGCGAGATGCTGGCCAATATCTGGCCACGCTGCCGCGCACGAACAGATGACACTGATAGCTGTGGAGAGGCAGACTCTGGAGGACACCGCACCGATAATCGCCGTGAGCATGTGGGGCGAGGCGATGAGCGAAAGGGCACCCCGCTTCGCCGGTGCCCGCGCATACTTTGAGACGACCGAGGCCGCGGGCGGCGCGCCACTCGGCATCGTCCCATTGAGGCGCAGCTTGCGCGCGCTTTATGACCTGGCCGACGGGCTCCTGCTCACCGGCGGTGGCGACGTAGACCCGGCGCACTACGGCGAGAAGCCGATCCCGCAGCTCGGCCCGGTTGATCCGGAGCGTGATTACGCGGAACTAACGCTCGCGCGCTGGGCACTGGAGGATGACAAGCCCACCCTCGCGATCTGCCGTGGGGCCCAGGTGCTGAATGTGGCCTGTGGCGGCTCCCTGTACCAGGATCTCCCCTCCCAACAGCCCGGTGGCCTGAATCACAACGAATCCCGCGACCGCGGGATCCGCGGCTTGGCAACCCACCAACTGAACGTCGTGCCGCGAACGAGGCTGGCACGCGCGATCGGCGCGGCCTCCCACCCCGCAAACACGCACCACCATCAGTCAGTGAAAGAGATAGGGGAGGGGCTCACGGTCGCCGGGCGATCAGAGGACGGCGTCGTCGAGGCAATCGAGCACGAGTCGGCGTCCTGGGTGGTGGGGATCCAGTGCCATCCGGAGATGATGTATCACGAGCACGCGTGGGCCGCTCAGCTTTTCTCTGCCTTTCTCGATGAGGTGCGGTTCCGTGCCGGGCGAGACGAGCTACAGCCCCTTCCCGCCCTCCGCAGAGTGGCAACCTGACAGCAGGAGTCATGAGCCCCTTCTGACGTTTCAGGTAAACCAGCCCGCATCGCCTGAGCCAGCCCGTCCGGATCGCGCGGCCATTCCGTTCGCAGTAGGTAGCAGGCATCGAGTGATGTGCTATTTGTGCGGTACAAGTGTCCTCAAGCCAAAATCGAGCCGCGTGCACCTTGTCGGTAAAGGCGCGACGTAGGCCCGTAGATGCGCAGTAGCCTCACCGATGGACCACCGCACGCCGAGTATCCTGGGCGAGGGCACGCTCTCCCCACGGCGTGCGACCCCACGGCTTCACTATAGAGAGAGATCAGAACCAGTGCGGCGAGTACGACCAGTTTCACCACGTTGGCTACCACAATCCAAGAGCCTTCCGCCAGCACAACGCCAGCGGCACTGGCAGCCGCGGCTTTCTGCACCTGCTCGTGCAGAGCGAGTGTGCCCCCGCCGGTGAGCACGACCGATACTATGAGTTTGACAAGCACCCACCAGAACCGCGCGAGACCCCACTTCGTGAGCACGGCAAGCAGAATCCCTGTGAGAGTAGCACCCACCGCCATGGGAATCATCACCGTGATATCCAGGTCATCCAGGATCACGTACGCCGCGTGCCGCAGCGTCGGGTCGTCGACAAAGCGCGCCGTAGATGCGATGGTAAGTATACACAGCACCGCGCCCAACCACGCCACGCTCGTGACGTAGTGCGCGAAGTCGAGCAGGTGCTTCTGCCTACGGGATATTCGTCGGGCCATAATCGGTCATCTCCTCGCTCCTGCAGCCGACACTCCAGATTGGAGATGCGGCAGATACGTGTCCGGTCGTGCCTCGGTGGCACCCCTTGATAATGCTCCACGGACCTCACGCCGAGATGCGAAGAAACCTCAAGAAATCATCAACGACCCGTCACCGTTTGCCGGGCTCATGGACCACGTGGATACAGAGACACGGGTGTAGCATCCGACTTGGAGTTCGGGACAGAACGCGTAAGTGTGTGATTGGACCGCACACAGCCGGTGATGTGCTGCTATGCTTGCGCCGAACAGGTATCGGTGAAGTGTGAGGAGGCAGGCTCTTGGACGAGGAATCGGTCGTTCGCGGCATCGGGTGGGCTTCGCTTGGATCAGGCCTCACGTGTATCGCGGTGCCCGGCGCGATGTCCCGCGTGTTTGGCATGGGCACCATGCCCCGTCTGTTGCGCGTTATCGGGGTCCGAGACACCCTTGTCGGTGCAGGGCTGCTCACCCAGCCGGACTTCGGCGTCTGGTTAGGTGCGCGGGCTGCGGCCGATGGTTCGGACGCCGTGCTGTTGGGCACGGGTATCCTCCTCGGGCGGTTTCGCCGCTGGAACGCCAAGCTGGCGTTTGCGCTGGCCGTCACCTTCTCCGCTGGAGCCACCATACTGGCACGGCGACTAGCCCCTCGGTGAGCTAGCGGCCATCCAGCAACGGCTCAATCTCTCCCGCGTCATCGAATGGGCCGACAACCGCAATGCAGCACACGCCGGGGACGAACATCTCACCCGCGAGCGCCATAACGTCCTCGGCCGTGACGGCATCGACCTCCGCAAGCACCTCGTCGATGTCGCGAATCCGGTCGCGGAGCAGTTCCTGACGCCCGCCCCAGGTGGCGATTCCACGACTGCCCTCCAGACCCATAACCGTGCGGCCCTTGATGTATCGCTTCACACGCGCAAGATCGGTTTCGGAAAGCGGCTCTGTGGCGAGACGATCGAGTTGATCGAAGACGGCGCCCAGGCTGTGCCCAAGCTGCTCCGGCGCGACCGCCGCGTGCACGATAAACGCGCCGTCATCCCGATACTGCTGCGCATAGCTCCCGACAGAGTATGCCAGACCACGGCGCTCCCGCACCTCCAGAAAGAGCCTGCTGCTCATCCCCCCGCCAAGCACGGAATCGAGGACATTCAGCGCATACCGCCGAGGATCCTCGTAGCTGATCGCCGGGAAGCCGAGCGAGAAGTTTGCCTGCTTCACCGGCTTGCCCGCCAGACCCACGCGGCGCTCGTTCCTCGTATGCCCAGGCGTAACAGTATGATCCCCATCCCCTACAGTGACATCGCGCAGGGCTTGCCCAGCCCAGTCAACGACGCGCTCGTGCTCAATGGGCCCGGCACACGCGACGACGAGATTGCCGCCAGTGTAGTAGCGGGCAACGTGGGTCGCCAGATGCTCGCGGGTGATACCGTTGACGCTGTCCTCGGTGCCCGCGACCTCGCGCCCGAGCGGCTGGTCGCTCCACAGAAGCCCATCGAGCATCCCCACGGCAAGGCGGCCCGGCGAATCCTCCCTGCCCTTGATCTCCTCCAGGATCACGCGGCGCTCCCGCTCAACCTCTTCAGGATCGATGAGGGGATACTGCACCATGTCGGCAAGTAGCTCCATGCCGCGCTCCGAGTACTCCGCGGGCAGCTTCGTCCAGTACGTCGTGTACTCGCGGCCAGTGCCCGCGTTGAGTACTCCGCCGACACCCTCGACCGTCTCGCTCACCGCACGCGCACTGGGCCGGTTCCTCGTGCCTTTGAACAACATGTGTTCCAGGAAATGTGACACGCCGGATTGCTCCACCGATTCGTGGCGAGAGCCGACGCCAAAGTAGAGGCTGAGCGCGGTGGAGTACGAATGCGGTGTATGCGCGCTGACTACGCGCACACCGTTCGGCAGCACGGTTCTCTCGTACATCTACGCCTCGGGTCCTAGTAGATACTCGTTCAGCAGCCGGATCCCCTCGTCAACGGTCAGCGCGATGTTGTCGATCCGCTCGCCGCCCCAGACGTGGCGCGTCACGTGCTCGCCGTCGGGCGTGACAATCGCCGTATACACCAGACCAACGGGCTTCAGGTCGGTGCCACCATCCGGCCCGGCGATGCCCGTTGTGGAAATCGCTATGTCCGCACCGAGCACCTTTCGCACTCCGCGAGCCATCTGCACCGCACATTCCTCGGAGACGGCGCCACGCGTTCGGAGCACCGACTCCTCGACGCCGAGAAGCTGCTGCTTGACGTCGTTTGCGTACGCGACGATCCCTCCACGGAAATAGGCAGAGCTACCAGGCACGGCAACGATCCGCGCCGCGAGCGAGCCCCCGGTGATGCTCTCCGCGACTGCGAGCGAGCGGTCGAGGATGAGATCAGATATAAGGTTGTCGCCGAAATGGGGATTGTCCACGCTTGCAGTATACCGGTGGTGCATCTAACATTGGTACCGCCGGTGGCAGCACACGCCGGACGACACACGCGGAACGCATGAACAGATGGCCGGTCCGCGCAAGGCGGTACAGGTGGTAACGGAAGGAAGGCACATGGCGACGATACTCGATGTCGAGGCGATGGAGATACTCGACTCACGCGGCAATCCGACGGTCGAAGTAACCGTCTACCTCGAAGGCGGTGCGGAGGGAAGTGCGGCGGTGCCGTCGGGGGCATCAACAGGGGAGCACGAAGCGGTCGAGCTTCGCGACGGTGATTCCGACCGGTATGGCGGGAAGGGCGTGCTGGAAGCAGTCACGAACGTCAACGACATCATTGCGGACGCAGTGATCGGCGAAGATGCCCACGATCAGCCCTACATTGACACGCTGCTCCGGAACCTCGATGACACGCCGACCAAGAGCCGCCTCGGCGCGAACGCGATCCTGGGCGTGAGCCTTGCCTGCGCGCGCGCGGCGGCGGACGACCTGGATGTGCCGCTGTACCAGTTCCTCGGGGGCACGCTCGCCCGAACCCTCCCCGTGCCGATGATGAACATCCTCAACGGCGGCAAGCATGCCTCGAATAGCACAGATATGCAGGAGTTCATGGTGATGCCGCTGGGCGCGCCAAGCTTCTCGGAAGGTCTACGCTGGGGTGCGGAGATCTACGCCGCGCTCCGCAAGAACCTGCACGCGCAGGGGCACGCGACGAACGTCGGCGACGAGGGCGGCTTCGCGCCGAGCCTGGAATCGAACGACGCGGCGATCGAAGCCGTGCTGCAGGCGATCCAGACCGCCGGTTACACCCCCGGCGAGCAGGTCTCCATCGCGCTCGACCCGGCCGCGAGCGAGTTCTACGCCGATGGGTCGTATACCCTCACGCGCGACGAGCGGGTGTTGAGCACGGTGGAGATGGTGGAGTACTGGGTGGACTGGTCTCGCCGCTTTCCGATCATCTCATTGGAAGACGGGCTCGCGGAGAACGACTGGTCCGGCTGGGAAGAACTGACACAAGTGCTTGGCGCAGGTGTGCAACTCGTGGGTGACGACCTCTTCGTGACGAACACCGAGCGCATTCGCGAAGGTGTCAGCCGCGGTGCGGGCAATAGCGTGCTGATCAAGCCGAATCAGATTGGCACGCTAACGGAGACGATCGAGGCCGTGGAGCTGGCTCGCCGCGCGGGCTGGACCGCGGTGATGTCGCACCGCAGTGGCGAGACTGAGGATACGACGATCGCGGACCTCGCGGTGGCGCTCGGCACGGGACAGATAAAGACGGGTGCGCCCTCCCGAGGAGAGCGCACCGCAAAATACAACCGACTGCTGCGCATTGAACGCGAGTTGGGCGATAACGCCCGGTACGCGGGATGGAACGCGCTGCCTACACGCCGGTAGTCCGTTGAGTACGCCCCACGCCGGTACTGGACACGGTCGGCCCCGGACCGTCGCTATGTGGTGCCACGTCCGGTCCGGCGGTGTGGGTGTCCCGCTCCTCGATGCCAGGGTTGATATCCTGATCCGCGGACTCGGCACCATACACCGAGTCGGAAACCTCGGAGACGCGCGCTGCGGGGGCGTCCATCTCCGGGCTCTCGCCCGTGGCGGCCTTTTCGGGGTGCAGGGCGTGTTCCTTCCAGTCGTCGCTTGCCTTGATCGACATCATCGACCTCCTTGTCTTTCCACCGCGGCTTGCAAGAGGTATGCCGCTCAGCGACCGGCTACGGCGGCCAGCACACCGGACAATGTCGCGAGCGCGAGCCAGGCCAGGTACACATCACTGTACCCGGTTGCGCCGTCCGTAACCAGAAAGGTCGCGCCTAGGCCCATGAGGGCCACGCCAAGGACCAGAGCAGAAAGGGCAGACGACCTCTGATCGGGATCAATCCGTGGGAGCAGGCGTACGCTCGCGAGATGGAGAGTTGCGAGTGTCAGCAGGGCCGCTCCTCCGAGCAGTGCGACCCACGGCGCGAGAAGCACAAAGAGGTTCAGGAGACGCGTCATGGGGCGATGGCTGGACCGGTGCGGACGGCGATAGGCCCGCAGAACTGACCTACGGGAAGAAGATCGCGACCCACTGCCGCCACACCGGTTGTGCCGGAGCGGAAGGCGCGGGCTTCTTTACCCGCTCGGGCAGTGGTACAGATGGCTCGACCTTCGGGGCATTGGAATCGGGCACGATGAAGAGCGAGACATCGCCAGGCTTCGCCATCCCGTGCTGCTCCCGCGCCGTTCGCTCCACGTATCCCTCGTATCCCGGTCCGTTCAGGAAGTCCACGCGCGCTTGTAAGCGAGCGTTTGCTACTTGCTGTTCGGCGAGAATCGCGCGCTCCGCCGCGAGTCGCTCGCCCAGGCCGCGCGCCTTCCACGCCTGCCCGGTGAACGCGAGCGCGAAGTACAGGCCGCACATCAGGAGCACCAGTTTCGCGAGCTGCGAGCGATGGTCCCGGAACAAGGCTGCGTTCAGCACGGTGCGGCTCTCCTTGAAGTCTGGGATCTATCGGGGGGCGAAGACCGGCCGGTGCCGTTTCCCGCAGTTTGTCTCTCGGATCGATAGTACCCCCCACCGAGGACGGTATCAACCGCCCGCGGACCACACGAGCTCGGGCCGCCGCATGTGCCACTCCGTACTGCGCTCGTACGCGTGCGCGGCTCGGAGGATCGTCGCCTCATCGAATGCCCGCCCGATGAGCTGCATGCCAACGGGAAGGCCGTCCGAGAAGCCGCACGGCACGCTGATTGCCGGGATGCCGGCCATACTCGCGGGGATGGTGAACACGTCCGACAGGTACATCGCGAGGGGGTCAGCCGTACGGGAGCCGATCTTGAACGCGACGCTGGGGCTCGTCGGTGAGGCGATCACATCGCACCGCTCGAATGCCGCATCAAACTCCGCCTTGATCAGCGTGCGCACCTTCTGCGCCTTGAGGTAATACGCGTCGTAGTAGCCACTGGAGAGAGCGTACGTGCCGACCATGATGCGGCGCTTTACCTCGGCGCCAAAACCCTGGTCGCGCGTGGAGAGATACGTTTCGATCAGGTCCGCGCCATCGGCGCTGCGGTAGCCGTACTTCACACCGTCGTACCGGCTGAGGTTCGAAGATACCTCCGCCGGCGCAATGATGTAATACGTCGAGAGGGCATAGCCGGTGCTTGGGAGCGACACATCCACCAACTCCGCACCGAGCCGTTCCAACTGCGCGATCCCCTCGCGCACGGCAGCCTCAACGCCGGGCTCCGTGCCCTCGACGAAGTACTCCGCCGGCACGCCAACCCGCAGGCCGCGCAGGTCCTCACCGAGCAGCGCGTGGTAGTCGGGCACTTCGACCGTGGCGCTCGTAGAATCGAGCGGATCCTGCCCGGCGATCACGGAGAGGACCAGCGCGGAATCCTCAACGGTGCGAGTAAGCGGACCGATCTGGTCTAGCGAACTCGCGAAGGCGATGAGCCCGAACCGCGACACCCTGCCATACGTCGGCTTCAATCCCACAACACCACAGAGGGAGGCCGGCTGGCGGACGCTGCCGCCGGTATCGGATCCGAGGGTGAACGCCGCCTCACCTGCAGCCACCGCGGCCGCGGAGCCGCCGCTGCTGCCGCCGGGTACGGTCGCCAGATCCCACGGGTTCGCGGTAATCGCGAGCGCGGAGTTCTCCGTTGAGCTACCCATGGCGAACTCATCCATGTTCAGCTTCCCGAGCAGCACCGCACCGGCGTCGCGGAGGCGCGCATATACCGTGGCATCGTACGGGGGATGGTATCCCTGAAGTATTCTGGACCCGCAGGTGGTCGCGATACCGGCGGTCGAGAGCAGATCCTTGAGCGCCATCGGCACCCCGAGCAGCGGCCCGGTCTCGCCTGACGCCATCCGCCGATCCGCGTCCGCGGCATGCTCCAGCGCGATGTCCCTGGTGACCGTGACGAACGATCGGACCCGTTCGTCCAGCGCCGTGATGCGCTCCAGATACGCCTCAGTCAACTCCACCGAGGACAGTTCGCGCGCATCGAGCAACTGCCGCATGTCGCCGACCGTCGCGCCTTCTGGAGCTTGGATCTCATGTCTCATAACCAAGCACCGCCTTTGTCCTGAAGTAGTTTCCCTCGCGCTCCGGCGCGTTCGCAAGCATCGCATCCACTGAGTAGCTCGGTCGCGGTTCGTCCGCCGCGAGCACGTCCTGCAAAGCGAGAACTTGCGCCGTGGGGGGGATCGCTTCCGTGTCGAGTTCGTTGAGCTGGCTCACGTGGGCGAGGATATCGCCAAGCTGCCCGCGCATTGTCTCCATCTCCTGCGTCGTAAGCCCGATACGCGCGAGCGTCGCGATGTGCCGCACGTCCTCCAGCGTCAGTTCCACGGTCACCTCCTCCTGCCTCACGCGCGCAAGGCTCACTACTCCACGAGCGTTGTGCCATGCGGGGTGTCAGCCCCTGCGCTCCTGCTCATATTGAACCGGTCGTTCACTATCGCACGAACGGCGAGAAGCACGTCGCCACCATCTAGCTCGTTCTCTGCGCCAAGCAACCGAACGGGCACGCCAGGCTTGTTACCCGTCGCGAATCGGTGCGCCAGGCAGCGGACACTTCGCTGCACGCGGTCTAACGGAGCTTTGTCGTCCAGCACGACTATGCTGCATTCTAACAGCTATGTGTTGAGTTTCCTGTGGCGCATCAGGATGCTTTGCAGAATACCCTGCGCGGCAATGAGCGTCACGAGCGAACTGCCGCCATACGAGATCAACGGGAGCGGAATACCTGTCACGGGCATGAGCTGCATGTTCATTCCGACATTCACAAAGATCTGAAACAAGAAAATGGTCGTTATCCCGGCGGCGATCAGCTCGCCGTACTCGTCGCGGGCGAGCCGCGCGACGCGGATCATCCGCCACAGCAGCAGGCCGTAAACGATCAACAGCGCGATCATGCCGACGAAGCCAAACTCCTCACCGATCACGGACGCGATGAAGTCGGTGTGTTGCACGCGCAGGTAGTCGAGCTGGCCCTGGGTGCCTCCCATGTAGCCCTGCCCTGTGAGCCCGCCGTTCCCCATGGTGATCCGTGCCTGGATGATGTTATAGCCGCCATCTAGCGCCGAGGCCTCGGGGTTCAGAAAGACAAGCACGCGGGCGATCTGGTACGGACGGAGCAGCCAGAGCCACGCCACCAGTCCGGCCGGTACGGAGAGGGCGGCGAGCGTCGCCAGATACTTCCAGCGGGTGCCCGAGATCAGCGTCATCGCCACCCAGATCGCGGCAAGCACGAGTGACGTGCCCAGATCCGGTTGCAAAAAGACAAGCCCGAAGGGCACGCCGATTAGTCCGAGCGACACCAGGAAGCGAAAGAGGTTCGAGCGGCCACGCGGCCTGTCAGCCAGAAAGCTTGCCAGCACGAGTACCATAACCAGCTTTGCCAGCTCGCTGGGCTGCACCGCCACGGGGCCGACGTCTATCCACCGAGTTGATCCGAACGTCTCGCGCCCGATCACGAAGATCAGCAGGAGCAGCACGAGCGCGAGGCCATAAAAAACCCATCTCCAGTTCGCGAGGAACCGGTAATCAATGCGCGCCAGGATACCCATCAGCACCAGGCCAACCACCGCGTAGATCGCCTGCTTCAGCGCGACCAGGTTGAGCACCAGCGGGCCGGCAGCGGTGGTCGTGCTGTAGATCATCATGATGCCGAAGGAGACGATCAGCAGGGTCGCAGAGAGCATGACCCAGTCGAAGTGCTTGAGGAGCCCGGTGTCGGAGTTGCCAATCGCGCGCAGGCCGCTCGATCTGCCCCGACGAAACGCGATACTACTCATCCGAGAGGCTGTCACGCAGGATATCGATGTGTTCGAGCGCCACACCCGTGCCCGTCGCCACACAGTTGAGCGGGTTCTCTGCGATAGAGCAGGACACCCCGGTCGCGCTGACAAGGAGTTGATCGATGTTTCGCAGCAGCGCCCCGCCGCCCGTGAGCACCATGCCTTTATCGATGATGTCCGACGCCAGCTCCGGCGGCGTCTCCTCGAGGACGGACTGAACTGCGCCGACGATGCTTTGGAGCGGCTCGCGGATCGCATCCGTAACCTCATGAGAGGTGATCGTGACGGTGCGGGGCAGACCAGATACCTGATCGCGGCCCTTGACCGACATGCTCTCGTTATCCTCGGTGCGGACCGCGCTGCCGATGGCGATCTTGATCTCCTCGGCGGTACGATCACCGATCGTGAGACTGTACTTGCGCTTCATGTAGTTCCCGATCTGGTCGTCGATCTTGTTGCCGCCGATACGCACGGAGGTTCCAACGACGATGCCGTTGAGGGCGATAACGGCGACCTCAGTCGTCCCCCCACCGATGTCGAGGATCAGGTTGCCGCTTGGGCTGGCAACAGGCACGTTGGCGCCGATCGCTGCGGCTAACGGCTCGCGGATCAACCAGGCATGCTTCGCGCCGGCATTGAGCGCGGCATCGCGTACGGCACGCATCTCGACCGTCGTCACCCCCGCGGGGATGCAGATCATGACCTCAGGACCGCCGAGTGAGAAGCGGCCGGCCGCCTTGCTGATGAAGTATTTGAGCATCTGCTCCGTGATCACGTAATCGGCGATGACGCCGTTCCGCATCGGGCGCACAACCTCGATCGTCTCCGGCACGCGGCCAAGCATGTCGCGCGCTTCCGCACCAACGGCCTTGATCGAGCCATCCCTCGTGCTGATAGCGACGACCGACGGCTCATTGATGACGATGCCCTTACCCTTCACGAAGACGAGCACGTTGGCCGTGCCCAGGTCAATACCTATCCTCTTGGAAAAGATCAACGCGTTCTCCGATGCGGCGCTAAATTGTGTGTTACGGGGTGGGACGGTCGCCGCGTACGTTCCGCCTCCGGCGTGAGACACGCAGGCGAAGCTGCGCACGCCTCAACGCGGCTTCGAGCGCGACCGCGGACTCCACCTGGCCACGGTTCGCGAGCAGCTGCTCGGCCCGACGCTGCGCCTCCTCGGCCCTCGCCTCGTCGATCTCGTGGGCATGTTCCGCGCTATCGGCCAGAACCGTCACTCGGTCGTTCAACACCTCCAGGAATCCGCCACCGATGGCGAGTCCCGTCTCCTGACCGCCCTGCGTGATGCGAAGCTCCCCGATGCCCAGAACGCTCATCAGCGACGCGTGCCGAGGCAGGATGCCAAGTGCCCCTTCCAGACCCGGTGCAACGACCATGTCCACGTCTTCCGAGTACACCACCCGCTCCGCGGTAACGATCTCCAGGTGCAGCGGCATTATCTTTCCTCCAGTTACCCGACAGTGGCGGCCAACCACTCAGCCTGGTCGCGACCGTCCATTCTATCATCAAGACTTGGGCATCGGCGCAGTGTAGATCTTGGTGACGTGGCAATCAGGTCCCATGGAACGACGGCCTGTAGTATCGATCCCGCTACACAACTCCGCGACCTGTGGCTCGCTGCCTCGGCTGATCTCGCCTGTATATGGTGATCGCGGGAACTCTCAGTTGAGTGCCCCATTTGAGTCAACTCGTGCCCGTGACAGCCAATCTCACGCGCCTTCGGTCTTAACCGCGCGTGGGGGTGGGCTGTCCACCCACCCCCACGCTTGCAGTTAGCTGAGAACCCGGCGTCCGACTCATGGTTTCGAGCGTCGAAGCTCATACCAGTTTCGGACCTGCTCAATCCCTTGCCTTTATGCGGCCTCTTCACCGGCCATGCTGCGAGCCTTCTCGACCGCCTGATCGATGTTGCCGACCATGTAGAACGCCTGCTCCGGCAAGCTGTCGTGCTTGCCGTCGAGGATCTCCTGGAAGCCGCGCACGGTCTCGGCAATCGGGACGTACTGCCCCGCCTGACCCGTGAACTGTTCCGCAACGTTCATCGGCTGCGAGAGGAAGCGCTCGATCTTGCGGGCGCGCGATACGGTGAGCTTGTCGTCCTCCGAGAGCTCCTCAACACCGAGGATCGCGATGATGTCCTGAAGGTCCTTGTAGCGTTGCAGCACCCGCTGGACTCCGCGGGCGGTGTCGTAGTGATCTTCTCCCACGACACGCGGGTCGAGGATCCGGCTCGTGGAGGAGAGCGGGTCGACCGCCGGGTAGATCCCCTTCTCAGAGATCGAGCGCTCCAGCGAGATCGTCGCGTCGAGGTGGGCGAACGTCGTCGCGGGCGCGGGGTCTGTGTAGTCATCCGCCGGCACGTACACGGCCTGCACGCTCGTGATGGAGCCGTTGCGCGTGGAGGTGATGCGCTCCTGTAGCTGGCCCATCTCGGTGGCGAGCGTCGGCTGGTATCCCACGGCGGATGGCATCCGTCCCAGCAGCGCCGATACCTCCGAGCCCGCCTGCACGAAGCGGAAGATGTTGTCCATGAAAAGGAGCACGTCGCGGTTCTCCTCATCACGGAAGTACTCCGCCATCGTGAGTCCCGTCAGCCCCACGCGCAGCCGTGCCCCGGGTGGCTCGTTCATCTGCCCGAACACAAGTGCGGTGGAGGCGATGACCCCTGACTCCTGCATCTCATGGATGAGGTCGTTGCCTTCACGGCTGCGCTCGCCCACGCCGGAGAACACGGACACACCGCTGTGCTGCTTAGCCACGTTGTTGATAAGCTCCTGAATCACGACCGTCTTGCCGACGCCCGCGCCCCCGAACACGCCCGTCTTACCACCGCGGGTGAACGGCGCGATGAGGTCGATGACCTTCATGCCCGTCTCGAACACCTGCGCCTCCGTGGACTGGTCGGCGAAGCTCGGGGCCGGGCGGTGGATGGGCCAGCGCTGGTCCACGGTCACGTCGCCCTCATTGTCCACCGGCGCACCGAGTACGTTGAAGACGCGACCGAGTGTGCCAGGGCCAACCGGCACCGCGATGGGCTGACCGGTGTCGGTGACCTGCGCCCCACGGGCGAGACCCTCCGTCGCCGTCATCGCGACGGTGCGCACTGTGTTGTTTCCCAGATGGGACTGCACCTCCACAGTAACGGGATCGCCATCCTCCATTTCCACGAGGAGCGCATTGAAAATCTCCGGAAGGGCACTATCCGGGAACTCGACATCCACGACGGGACCGAGTACCTGGAGTACCCTGCCGGTTGCTGCTTGCGTTTGTACTGCCATATTCTTCCTCCCAGATTTGGCGGCCCGTTGGCCGCCACGATGATTGGCGCTTAGCCCTCCAGGGCGGCGGCCCCACTCGCAATCTCGATGATCTCACGGGTGATCGCCGCCTGGCGCGCCTTGTTGTACGTCAGGCTCAGGTCATCCACGATGTCGTTCGCGGCATCGGTGGCGTTGCGCATCGCCACCATTCGCGAGGAGTGTTCGCTCGCCTTGCTTTCGAGCAGCGCCTGATACAGTCGGACCTCAACGTAGCGCGGGAGCAGCGCCTGGAGCAACAGCACGGGGCTCGGTTCGTAGATGTAGTCCGGGCCGCGTTGCGCCTCACGCTCCTCTTCCTCCGTTGGCGGCTCAATCGGCAAAAGCTGCTCGAGGCGTGGCGTCTGATTGAGTGTGCTGATGTACTCGGTGTATACCAGGTACACAGCGTCGGTCTCGCCCGACGTGAAGCGGTCATTGACGAGACGCGCCACCGGGGTGACGGCATCAAGATCTGGTGTGTCGCCAAGCTCGCTGAAGTCGGCGATCACATTGCGCCCATACCGAACCATGTAATCGCGCCCTTTGCGGCCCATCGTGATCACACTCACGGGGGAGCTTGCGTCTTTGACCACGAAGTTCGAGGCCAGGCGCAATGCGTTCGAGTTGAAGCCACCCGCAAGGCCCCGATCCGAAGTGATCAAGATAAGGTCGATGTTCCGGATCTCCCGGCGCTCGAGCAGAGGATGCAGCGGTCCCTCACCCATCGGCGCGGCATCGCCGACGCCGGCGAGCACCTGATGGATCTTCTCGGAGAACGGGCGTGAAGCTTCTACCGACTCCTGCGCGCGACGCATCCGGGAGGCGGCGACCATCTGCATCGCTCGGGTGATCTGCGAGATGTTCTTGACGCTCCGAATACGAGTGCGGAGGTCGCGTAGGCTGGGCACAGGTTCCCTCCCTTAGCAGCGTCCTTAGACCGACGCCGCCTGCTCGGGCTGGTAGCCCTGCTTGAACTCGGTCACCGCGTTCTTGAGCTGCTCAGTCAACTCGTCGTCGAGCCGCTTCTTCTCGCGGATGGCGTTGCCAAGGTCGGGATGGACAGAGCCCATGTAGTCGTACAGCTTCGTCTCGAAGTCGCGGATGCTCTCTACGGGGATGTCATCGAGATGCCCGTTCGTCAAGGCATACATGATCATCACCTGGTTCTCCACGGGGATCGGTTGGTACTGCGGCTGCTTGAGCACTTCAACCGTGCGCTGACCGCGCTCCAACTGCTGCCGGGTCGCGCGGTCCAGGTCAGAGCCAAACTGGGCGAACGCTGCGAGCTCCCGATACTGCGCGAGCTCCAGCCTCACCCGACCCGCCACGGACCGCAGCGCGCGGATCTGCGCCGCGCCACCGACGCGGGACACCGAGAGTCCAACGTTCATCGGGGGGCGCACGCCCTGGTAGAACAGGTCCGTTTCGAGGTAAATCTGCCCGTCAGTGATGGAAATCACGTTCGTCGGGATATACGCCGACACGTCGTTCGCTTGGGTCTCGATCAGTGGCAGGGCCGTCAGGCTGCCCCCGCCGTACTCGTCATTCAGGCGCGCCGCCCTTTCCAGGAGGCGCGAGTGCAGATAGAACACGTCGCCGGGGTACGCCTCGCGCCCCGGCGGGCGGCGCAGTAGGAGGCTGATCTCGCGATACGAGGCGGCATGTTTGGAGAGGTCGTCATACACGATGAGGGCGTCGCGACCCTGCTCCATGAACTCCTCACCCATCGCGCAGCCGGAGAAGGCCGAGATGTACTGCAGCGGCGCCGGGTCGTCGGCCGAGGCGGACACCACGATGGTGTGCTCCATCGCGCCGTTCTCCTCAAGTGTCGCCACCAACTGCGCGACCTTCGAGCTCTTCTGCCCGATCGCGACGTAGATGCAGATGACGTCCTGGCCCTTCTGGTTGATGATCGTATCGACCGCGATGGCGGACTTTCCGACCTGCCGGTCGCCGATGATGAGCTCGCGCTGGCCCCGCCCGATGGCGGTGAGCGCGTCCACAGCCTTGATGCCCGTCTGCAACGGGGTGTCTACGCTCTTGCGCGTGATCACACCCGGGGCGACTCGCTCGATCTCGCGTCGCTTATCCGTGCGAATCGGCCCCTTGCCATCGATGGGCTCCCCGATCGCGTTCACGACGCGGCCGATGAGTGCGTCACCGACCGGCACATCCACGATGCGGCCGGTAGATCGAACTTCCTGTCCTTCCTCGATCCCGGTGTACTCGCCGAGTATGACGACGCCGACGCTCTCCTCCTCAAGGTTAAGCGCGATGCCGAGAACACCGTTCTCGAACTCTACGAGCTCCGAGCTGCGGACTCCGGCGAGGCCGAAGACGCGCGCGATGCCGTCACCGACATCCGTGACGGTGCCGACATCCACTGTCGTGGTGGGCTGATCGTATTCCGCAATCTCCCGCTTGAGGAGTGCGGTTATCTCCTGCGCTGCTATGGACATAGATGCCTCCTAAGGTCGTGAAGTGGATACCGTTACGAGCCCTAGCCGGGCTACGTCGCACTCTCTCTATTATGACGCGTTAGTCAAGGGTATTATCCGGGTCAAGTTTGTAGCGGCGATGTGAGACTCCTCCCCAAAAATCCGCCTCACTGCGTCGGAGCGGCGCGCGCCGAGTAACATGCATCTACGGGAGGCGATGCCGCAACTGCTGCAATGACGTGGCGACGCTGCCATCTATGAGTTGATCACCGACACGGGCTACGAAGCCACCGATAATTGCCGGGTTGACGTGTGTGCGTATTGCCACACGCGTGCCACCGGTCATGCGAGCCAGATGCTCAGCGATGCGCTCCTTCTCGGCATCGTCCACGTCGATCGCCGTCGTGACATCCGCCAAGACGATCCCCCTTGCCTGGCGGACGAGTGCTTGAAATGCCTCGTAGATCAGAGGAATGATCTCTGTCCGCTGCCGCTCTGCCAACATGCGAAGGACGTTGAGCGATTGCGGTCCGACCCGATCCTCAAAGATTCGGACGACCGCCTGCTTCTTCTCCTCCTCCCCCTGCTTCGGATCTCGGAAGTATCGTACAACTCCGGTGTCGGAGAAGACCTCGCTCATGAGCTCCAAGTCCTGCGCCCACTTGTCGGTGCTACCGGACTCCTCGCCCAGCTCGAAGATCGCCTGCGCGTAGCGGCGAGCGCTTGCCCTCGCACTAGGCAACGGGCCGTCCTCCGTTGGGGCTGTCCGCTCCCGGTACCCGCCCAGTCTCCGCGAGCACGTCGTTTATGAGTTGCACGTGCGTCTTGGGGTCCAGCTCGCGGCGGACCACGCGGCTAGCGGCGGCAATGGCAAGGTCCGCCACCTGATGGCGCAGGTCCTCCATCGCATCGTTCTTGGCGCGGTCGATGTCTACCTGCGAACGGGCGACGATCTCGTTTGCCTGAATCTTCGCCTGCTCTTGCGCGGTGACCTGGATACGATCCGCTGCCTGTTGCGCCTGCTGTACGATCTGCTGCCCCTGGCGGCGTGAGTCTTCCAGCAGTTGCCGGGAACGCTGCTCCGTCTCCTGCATCTCGCGCTGCACCCGCTCCGCAGTCTCGATACTGCTACGGATGCGGTTGGCGCGTTCGTCAAGAATACGCGTGACGGGGCCAAACGCATACTTGCGGAGCACGAAGAGCAACAGCAGGAAAGCAGCCAGTTGCCAAAGAAGAGCGAACCACTCGATACCGAGTGCGCCTGTGAGTTCTCCCATAAACCGTCTTCCTTAATGTTGGGGGCGGACTCGAGTCCACCCCCGCGAGATGACTCTAGGTGAAGAGGATAAGAATGGCGACGAGCAGCGCGTAGATCGCGATCGCCTCGGCGAGCGCCGCACCGATAATCAGCGTGGTGCGGATACCGCCCTCCGCCTCGGGATTGCGGCCGATGGCCTCCATCGCGCCCCGAACGGCGAGACCGATGCCCAGGCCCGGGCCAATCGCCCCGATGGCGATGGCAAGACCGGCCGCGAGCTTGTCAAAGCGCGTGTCCGGAGCAGCGCCCTCCTGCAATATGGGGGCGTTCTGTGCCGCCGCGACGAGGTCTCCTGCGATGCCTGCTATAGAGCTTAGATCCACTGGCTTTCATCCCTCCTGAACCGATTATGTGGTGAGTTCCTCAAGCGCAGAGATCACTACGACCTCGCTGCACTCTCCTGGGTAAGTGGGGCGGCCTGATCATCCGCGTGCGCGACACTCGCGTCGTGCTCGACATCATGCCCCTCGCCGTGACCGCCGACAGCGAGGCTTATGTAGATAAGGGACAGTAGCGCGAACACCAGCGCCTGGATCGCCCCGAAGAACACCTCGAGTGCGAGGAACATCGCGGGGACCGCGAACGCGAAGAAAAGGAAGTACTCAAGCGCAAGGAATGAAAGCGCAAGCATCACACCCACCAGCACCTCGCCCGCGAAGACGTTGGCGAAGAGACGGACGGAGAGCGAGAGAAGCCGAGCGAACTCGTCGATGATGTTGAACGGGTTACGATACTCTTTGAGGTGCCCGCCGAAACCATGGGCCGCGAAGCCCGCAACCTGCACGATCACGATGGTTAGCAGCGCCATCGCGAAGGTCATGTTGTAATCGGAGTTCGGCGCACGCAGGAGTGGCACGTCGTGCTCCCCGTGGTACAGGATCGTGCCGACGCCCGGTAATAGAGCAAACCAGTTCGCCGCGACAATGTACACGAAGAGCGTGCCGATCAGCGGCAGGATGATCCGCCCGACACGGTGCCCCGCTGCGCTTTCGACGAGGCCGAGGAGCCCCTCGACGATGACCTCCAGGAAGTTCTGCTTACCACTGGGGATGAGCTGCATGCGGCGCGTGAGCCAGATCGCGAGTAGTGAGACGAAGAGGACGACGAGAAGGGTGGTGAACATCGAGTTCGTTACGTGGATTGGCCCGATGCTAAACAACTCCTCGGGAGCGAGACCGGGACGGTGGAAGGGAGTGCCGAGGAATGTGCTTTCCTCCGCTCCTGCTTCTTCTTCTGCCCTAACCACGCTGAGTGCGATGTTCCAGATATGCAAGCTCAGAATCTCCCTCGCTGTAAACTTACTTGTTTACCCCCTGTCAGCGCCCTGTACTGCGAAATAAGGTCAGCCGGTACATGCTGTACCCTGCAAGCCCCAGGCCCGCCAGTATGCAAACGATCAGGAACAACGGTGCGGTGCCCAGGTTGTCATCCAGGAAAAGGCCGAGAAGCACACCGCCGCCTATGAACAGCGCGATCGAGAAACCGATGCCACTAACCAGGCCAAGCGCACGTACCGTCGAGTTGTTGAACATCGCTAGGCCTCTCCCAACGGCAGCGATTATATCAGAGCGCCCCTAGTCCCAACAACTGCCTACTAAAGTATACCAACTATGTGAAAGATTTCACAAAGCCGATGCTAGGTCGTTGATTTTACCCGAGCGTTGGAGAGCGCGCGACTCCTACTATCGCGTAGTGCATCACGGATACGCCGCGCTCGCGTTACAATAGGTGGCAGTCGGCGTCCAATCGGACCGTTGCTGAATGGGGAGGGCCGTGTGCTTGCATACGTATTCCGTCGGCTCTTATGGACCATCTCGACGCTGTGGCTCGCAATTACCATCACCTTCTTCGGCCTGGGTGCCGCGTTCGACCGTGCAGAGGGCAATGCCTTCAGCGAAGCGCTGAACGGACCACAACGCGGGTCTAGCTTCGGCGCCCCCGAGGACCCGTTCGTCTTTGAGGGTCCGCCGCACGAGCAGTATCTGCGCTTCCTGGCCGATGCGGTGCGGCTGGACTGGGGAGCGTCCGTCTCCAATGACAACAGGGCCACCACCGACGTGCTGGTCGAAACCTTCCGGGTTACGGCCGGAATGGGACTCCTGGCCTTTTTGCTCGCCACAGCGCTGGGGATACCGCTCGGCGTGTTGGCCGCCACGCGCCGCGGCTGGGCCGACCGCCTGATCTCCTCGGGCGCAACGCTCGCCTACAGCTTTCCTAGTCTCGTCCTCGCGATCCTGCTGCTCGCGCTCTCGGTCCGCACGATCCCGGTCTTCCCGATCACCTGGAACGGCGAGTGGGACAACTATCCGCTGCCGATCTCGGTATTGGCGCTGAGTTCCGGCGGCTACCTTGCACGCGTCACGCGCGTTGCTGTAATCGACGTGCTCGGGCAGGATTACGTCCGCACGGCACGGTCGAGGGGGCTGGGAGAGGGCGTCGTCCGCCGCAGGCACGTGCTCGCGAACGCCATGCCGACAATCCTCGGAGCGCTGGGGCCGACCCTTGGGCTCCTGCTCGCCGGTTCGCTACTCGTCGAGTATGCGTTCGGTGCGCCGGGAACCGGGAAGTTGCTCCTCGACGGCTTCGCGGAGCGCGACTATCCGCTCATCCTGGCAGGGGTATCCCTGTACACGACGCTCGTGCTCCTAGCGAACCTCGCAGCGGACGTTGCGGCGGGACTTGCTGATCCGCGCATTCGGGCTGGTACCCGATGAGCACAGCACCCGTTGCCGGACGAAGCGCGCTGCAAGATGAGGGCGGCGCAAGGAGAAAGCGGCGACAGTGGTACACCTCCCTCGCGCGACCCGCTTGCCGTCCTCGGCTGTGTCACGCTGCTGGTCCTGGCAGTTGTAGGCCTGCTCGCGCCCCGCCTGGCACCGTTCCACCCACCCGAGGCGAACGATACGGTCTTCTTTCTGAACCGGTTCGCGGTACCGCACACGCCGCCGTTCTTTCTGGGTGACGACACCGAGCCGACGTTGACGGACCCCAGCCTGCCTTATGACCCGGCCTACAAGCTGGGCACGGACTGGGAATCGCGTGACATGCTGAGTCTCCTGCTGTACGGCCTGCGATTCAGCCTGCCGGTCGGCCTGCTCGCGGTATGTCTGGTCGCCCTCATCGGCACCACACTAGGCCTGACTGCCGGGTGGTTCGGTGGATCGAGCGAACAGATGGTATTGCGAGCGGCAGACCTTGCGGAGGCGGTGCCCGCGATCATCGCCTATGCACTCTTCGCGGCCGTCGTGTCCGAGCCGGCAACCAGCCTTCTTGCACCACTCGGTCTTCAGATGAATGCGATCCCAGTGACGGCGCTCGCGCTTTCGTGTGTCGGCTGGGCGCCCGTCGCGCGCCTGGTCCGAGCGCAGGTACTCTCGTTGAAGGCCGCCGAGTGGGTAGAGGCCGCGCACGCCACGGGCGTGCCCACGCGCCGGCTCGTGTTGCGGCACATCCTGCCCCACACCACCGCCGCCGCGCTCGTGGCTGCGTCGTCTCAGCTCCCAGTGATGCTGCTCGCGGACGGCCTGTTGGGTGGCATCGGCATCGGACCGCGGCCGTCTATGGACAGCGTGGGTGAGCTGCTCTTTCACGAGTTCGTATATACCGTGCGAGCGCCGGTGTTCGTGCTGATGCCGACTGCGCTGATCATCGCGATGTCCGTCGGCCTCACGGCGTTTAGCGACGGCCTCCAGCGGACGCTCGACCCTGAGACGTTGCGGTGATTTAGACAGCCCGAATACGGCCATGGGCAAGACAAGGGGCCACATTGAATGGTCACGGAGATGCGTCT
>JADDPA010000156.1 GCA_016782125.1 Thermobaculum sp. | reverse complement strand
AGGGGAACACTCCTACGAGTCCATACTTGTCGTCACGTCATTCGGTTCCGCCGCCGTGCCTTGCGGTAACAGCACGAGCTTCACCGAGGGACAACGCATCCAGCAGAAGGTGGCCGCGAGGGTTACCTTCCGGCTGACACTAGACGGAGAGGCACCCCAGGGTGAGTCCTTTGACCTGCTCAGCAGTCGGGAGGGATCGCACGACATGGTCTTGACGGGCTTGTTCTGTGGAAAGGTGAACGCTGATCCCGAGGCCATCAGCAAGGCGCCCTGTGGGGGTGGCGGCAAGGTGTATATGATCGGCCCGTTTGAGTACTTCGCCATAGTCGACAGAATCGACTTCAGCATCAGGCGGCGAGACGATGGCGAGAAGCTGGAGACCGTTCTACAGGGACCAATGGAACTGACGGAGAGGGATACCGTCATCAACGCGCAGTACGACTTCCCGTAGGCGTGATAGTACGCACGATTAAGACGGGGGCTGTATCACGACACGACAACGAGGGTGAAGACTCCGCGAGCGATAGCAGGGGCAAAGCATATGGCCAGGCGCTTCGCCCCCGTGAATCAGGCGGTCCGCTGCGCTTGCGGTCGATCTGCGGGCTGGGTCTTCGTGGTGAGCGCGACGGCGAGCTTGCCGCCACCAACAATCGCGTGCGGCAGCCAGTAGCGCCTGCCGGCCTTGGCGTACTTGAAGAGCCACGGCGAGGCCGCGAGCAGCGCGCCGGTCGCGACATCGAGCGCGAGGTGCCCCTTCATCGGAAGCTTCCGGACGAGGCCGACCTCGTAGTCCGTCGCGGCGCTGTACGCGGCACTCAGGCCGCCCGCCAGCCGCGGTGCGAGGGCGGACGCGGGTACGCCCTTGAGCTTGAAGATCTCCGGCGCCGCGAGCAGCGCAGGACCCTCAATGTAGTCCACGATCCCGTGGATCTTCGTCGGTATGACACGTAGCTGCATGGTATCTCTCCTTATCCTTGGTACATACCCGGAGCATGCAAGCGTGCTGCCAGGAAGGGCAGAGAAGTGGTCCCGTGTCGATTCCGAAACGCGTTGCCCGTCGCCGATATGGGAGAGAGGTCCCGCCCGACGCTGGCCCTTGTCCTGCAAGGAGTGACACACGAACACGAACAGCAAGAAAGGGGAGGAGTGTGGAGTTCAATGCGCACGGGCGGCGGTTGCTGGCGATCGTTGCGCACCCGGATGACGCGGAGTTCAGCGCGGGCGGCACGATCGCGCGCTGGCTCAAGGAAGGCGGCGAGGCACACTACCTTGTTTGCACCGACGGAGCCGCGGGCGGTGGCGACCCGTCGCACACGCCGGAATGGCTGCGGGAGAATCGCGAACGGGAGCAGTGGGACGCGGCAGCCTTTCTTGGGGTGAGCGGCGTCGAGTTCCTGCGCCACCGGGACGGGGAGCTTATCGCCTCGCTGGAGCTGCGCCGGCAGATCGCGCGCATTATTCGCCAGGTCCGGCCCGACGTTGCTCTCGCGCCGAACCCGGTGCGCCACTGGCGCGCTGGCGCTACATCACTGCGCATCTTCCACCCCGACCACATCGCGGTGGGCGAGGCGGCGCTCGCGGCGCTGTATCCCGGCGTGGGCAACGCTTGGACCTTCACGGACCTGCTCGCCGAGGGACTCCAGCCGCATACCGTCCCCGAGATCTGGTTGACCGGCGCCGGGGAGCCCGATTACGCCGTCGACATCGCAGCGACGTTCGATCGCAAGGTCGGCGCGATCCGCAAGCACGTCAGCCAGGTCGGCGACCGGCCGCTGGAGGAGCGGTTGGCGGAGCGGGCGCGACAGGCCGGGGAGCCGTTCGGCCTGCAATGTGCGGAGACGTTTCTCCGACTGGTCATCGACTGGTGATCGCGATCCGCAGAGGAATCAAACCACCGCGCCCGTCGTAGGGTCGGCCCACCGGGTCGCTCGGTCCCATGTAACCCGCCACCATGCCCGTGCCGTGGACTCAATACCCACGCCCACGGCTGTAGTTGAGCACGACCCCGCGTCATTCCCGGCCCTCCCTGTCATCCGGACGGTCGAGAGCGAGCATACGCAATCTGGTTGCAGACTATCGCATGTCATCCCGAACGGAGTGAGGGATCCGTAATCCGGACCACGGATTCCTCGCAGGCTCGGAATGACAGATACCCTGCCGTTCAGCCGGATTGCGTATCAGCCCCGAGCACGAAGTCTTCGCAGACGCGGATAGACACCGCCGCTACCGGTAGCCGGAGTTACCACCGTGCCAGACCGACGCCTGAGGGGAGGCGGTGCCCTGCGGCAGACGCATCCCCTTGACTCAGGTCGTTCGGGCTCGAGTGGTGTAGAACGCCTTCCCTCAGGCTACCGTGGCTTGCCGACAAGTGGAAGGTCTAGCGGCAGCGCAGCCTCTGCACGCCCCGCCATACCGCCCGCACCTGCGCCCGGCATCTGGACGTCCTCGCACCCTTGACCCGCGCCGCCGCTCCCGGCAGCGGCATCGTCACCCTCGCCATCCTCCTGGTCCGTCCCGGTATCAGGCCGCTCCTCCGTACCCAGGTCCCCGCTGCCCGTCTCCGGCGTGCAGTCGGCCCCGCTCAGGTTGGCGGTGGGCAGAAACTTCGGCGGCTGTCGCACATCGGTGGACTGCTCGAACGCGTACGCGAGCCTGATGAGCGTCCCCTCGCTGTATGCCCTTCCCATAAAGGAGATGCCGACCGGGAGCCCGTACGAGTACCCGGCGGGCACGGTGATGTTGGGATACCCCGCGACAGCCGCGGGCGAAGAGCTGCCGAAGAGGAAGTGGTCCCCGTTGATAAGGTCCGTCGGCCAGGCGGGACTGCCCGTCGGGGCGATCAGCGCATCCAGGTCGTGCTTCTCCATCACCGCGTCGATACCTTGCTCCCGCGAAAGTCTGTGGTTGTTCGCGAGAGCTTTGCGGTACTTGGGATCCGTCAGCGGACCCTTCTCCTGCGCCATCTCGAAGATCTCCTGGCCGAAGTACGGCATTTCCTTGCCGGCGTTCTCCTCGTTGAACGCGATGAGATCACGCAGCGAACGCATCGGCCCGCCGCGCTCGGCCAGATACTTGTTCAAATCGGCCTTGAACTCGTACAAGAGCACCTCGAACTCCGAGTCCCCATACTTGTCGATATTGGGGATGTCCGCGGGGTCGACGATGACCGCACCGGCGCGCTTCAGCGCCGCGATGACGTCCTCCATGATCGCATCCGTCTCCGGACTCGTGCCGAAGCCGTTGTTACGGGCGACGCCTATGCGCGCGCCACGGAGGCCGTCGGGGTCGAGGAACTTCGTGTAGTCGCCCGCGGCCTTACCCCGCCCCTGCTTGGTTGCGTCATCACGCGGGTCAACGCCGGTGATAGCACCGAGCAGGACCGCGGCACCGGTGACGGTGCGTGCCATAGGTCCGGCGGTGTCCTGGCTGTGCGCTATCGGGATGATCCCGGACCGGCTGACGAGACCCAGGGTCGGCTTGATCCCCACGATCGAGTTCGCTGATGACGGGCAGACGATCGACCCGTCCGTCTCGGTTCCGATCGCGACGGCTGCGAAGTTCGCCGCGATAGCCTGCGCCGAGCCAGAGCTAGAGCCGCACGGGTTGCGGTCCAGCGCGTACGGGTTCTTGCCCTGCCCTCCGCGGCCGCTCCACCCGCTCGATGACTGCGTCGACCGGAAGTTGGCCCACTCGCTGAGGTTGGTCTTGCCCAGGATCACCGCACCCGCTTCACGGAGCTTGCGCGCCACGTGGGCGTCGCGCGATGGTCGCGAGCCGAGAAGCGCCAGCGAGCCCGCGGTGGTCTCCATTCGGTCCGCCGTGTCGATGTTGCCCTTCAGCAGCACGGGGATACCGTGCAGCGGCCCCCTCGGCCCCTTCTCCTCGCGCTCTTGGTCAAGCGCGTCTGCGATCGCCAACGCATCCGGATTGATCTCCAGGATGGATCTCACGGTCGGGCCGCTCTGGTCGAGCGCCTTGATACGCGCGATATACATCTCGGTGATGGCGCGGGAGGTCAGCTCGCCCGACTCCATCGCCTCCTGTAGCTCGGCGATGGTCGCCTCTTCAAGCGCGAACGACTCCGACCCCTCTCGCGTTTCTCCACCATAGGTGCGGCTCGCGGATGCCGGCGTCGTGATGAGCAGCACGAGCAGCGGTATCACCAGCCATGCTCGCAGCGAACGGATCACCTTCTCCATGCTCGATAGCTCCTTCCGGCTGTATTGGCCTCCGAGTTCCTGTTGCGTCGAGCCGCGGGAAACAGCGACAGTATCACCGACATTGAGGTCCACTAGGCAAGCACCCTCCGCACACCTTCGATCCTGCCTAACATCCCGCCGCCCGTTCGCCTGACTACCGCCGTCAGGCCCGGCCGCGTGCATAGTACCCTGCCAATGCCCATTCGTGCTACCGTCGAGGCCGAAGCTTCCGGAGGCGGGCCGGCGGCGCACCATAGGCCGAACTTCTACGCAGCTCCGACGGCTGCTCTCACCGGCCTGCTACCCCATGCTGCCAGTCTAGGCTGCGTGATCGCCGGCCGAAACGGGCAACTGCCCAAAGGACGAGTAGTTCGGTGGGCACATCGTCCATACTTTGATGCGCGCATCGTTGTTGTCCCGTGATTGGTACTCAACGTGGCGCTACCAGTGCCCCCGACACTGTGCAGCCAAGATCATGTATCGCCCGCTGCCAATGGCAAGGGTTCGCAGGAGACGTTGAGGATGATACCAGTGAAATGAAGCGCGGCACAGAGTGCTGATACGCGATCCGGATGGGCCGCGGGTATCATCGTGGCATTGGACCACTACGGCCGCCGCCCACTCTGGCTGCCGGATCGCAGACAACTCTGCCGGATCCACAAGGGTCGGGTGCTTCAAGAACAGCAGGGCGGGAACGTTCAGCGCGCGGCAGATCCGTTCCCGGATGGCCGGCGTGCAGGGCTTGCGCTTGACCTTGGGAGGCTTTCGCTTGCGACTGTCGTCGCTCATAGTTCCTCCTGGTGTGGTCGTAAGTTCTCTAGGGACATGCTCGTCTGCGGCAGCCTTCTCAGCGGCTCGACACTCGAGCATGGCATCGGCGGCATCGAGCAGGACCGACCACATGTGTAACGCACCGGGCGTTGGGGGTGGACACTTATCGCTCGACCCAGGTGCTCAGGGCGAGCCGCTGGCGCCGACCCAGATGTAGGTTCTGGTGCCGGGCGGCGCGGGCTTGTATTGCGGACGGGAGGGGGCAGGAGCAGGTGGCGGATCGGGCTGCAGGGAGACGCTAACACCGAGGCGCGGATTGCCCACCGGTCACCCCACGGTGGAGATGTGGCCCAGACCATCCGGTGACGACGGGAACCTCAGGCTGTATGCCTCCCCGAACCTGTCCTGGTACCACGCGGCGACCTCCCCCATCGAGTGCGGCGAGGCGTAGATGACCATTACTTCGGCCCTCGTGTTCGTGATGGAGGGCTCGTTATCGAAGCCACCCAGCTTCGTGGCGCCGGGCGGTTGCGCGAAGATGGGCTCCTGTCGTATCTGGGCGTTCTCCCGCGTGACTCGCTCCCGTGCCTCGGCGAGCGGGCCCTTCGGCAGGCAGGCCGCGATTGTGGCGGCAAGCAGCAGCATCGCCAAGAGCCGCAGATAGATGGAACCCGTCCGGGAACGCCTGGTGTTGTGCATGCCCTTACTCCTCGCCTGCCAGAAAGTGTCCCCGGTGTGGGATCCGCAGACGGTCGGCTGGCTGACCGGACACGGGCCTATGGGGAGCGCCACGTTGCTGTAATGGATACGGACCAAGATCACCCCCTGCCATGGCTCCAGACACACCGGTGACGACAAGCCGGATTCTAGCTCCCGGCCGCGCCTGTCTGCGCGTCCCACTCGCGGTCCAGCAGGCGGACTATAAGCACGTGCTCAATCGCTTAGTGGACTTAACCCGGTTTAGTGGACACCTGGAGGCTGAGTATAGTAC
>JADDPA010000115.1 GCA_016782125.1 Thermobaculum sp. | reverse complement strand
CCGCACGCACAGTGGGGGTAACACCCACCGCATACAACATACAAGGGGCCAGGCAGAGCTTGGGCCGCTACTTCGAGTACTACAACCACGAGCGCCCCCACCAGGCGCTCGGATACCGGACCCCGGCCGAGGTCTACCGGGAACCAAGACAGGATGTTGTTACCGCCAGCTAGTCCCGGCTATCCGGAAAGGAGGAGAGTCCACCTTACAAAGCGCCCCTCCGATGTCTAAACGACGGGATCCACCTCAAAATGGGGCTAGGCGGCAGCGGGCAGAACAACAGCGCGAACGCAGTGACTACGGTCTCCACCACCGCACCAACACTTCCCAACCCGACGGTGACCAGTGCGGTAGCGATCGGTTTCGCAACTGCCTCTCCCGCGCTGACGAGCGTGCCCACATTGCAGCCGATTATCCAGGCCACCATCTCGCCAGCGTCGGCCATAGGCTCCTCGGAACCCACCGCCAGGTCCTCGCCCATGCCCACGAGCACACTCACGGCGGTTGTTCCCCTCGCAACAACGAGGACAGCGACGGTGGTTCCTACTCGTGAGTCGACGGATACTCCCAAGCCCACGAACAAGCCCTCACGTGCTCCAGCGGTGGCGGCGGTCGGGGTTGCGGAGGCGGACTGGGAAAAGGCCCACGGGGACGCAGAAAGAGAGATCGGCGGATTCCGCACGTACGAGAATGGCAAGTACACGGTCGCATTCCTAGAGGGCAAGGTACAGCGGCTGGAGCGCATGTGGGCAGGGAGGGGAGTCGCGCTGAGGCGGGTGCGCGCGGAGCTGCAGGACTACCTTCCGGATGATGCCCGGGTCGTGCGCAGGGAAACCCCGCTGCGGAACCGTGTGACCGAGTACTACGTGAGCGAGACCGCGCGGAAGAAGTTCGCGGATCGGGCGGACGAGCTGTGGTCCGAAGTAGAGCCTGGGACTATCATTGTCCTGTACCGGCTCAACAACTAAGGGTGCGTCGAGTCGATGGGGGTGGATGTCGGCAGCACGTCCTAGCCAGTGCCCGCTCTATACGCCCTTGCCTCAAACAAAGCTAGCATGACCGATCCTAACTCATCGATCACCTTCGACGGTATACTACCGGGGGAGGTCGTGGCTGTATGGGATTCACAGCGGGTTCAGTCCGCTCTGTGTCCATCTTGGACGAGGCCGCGAGCGCGCGAAGGGTTCGCCTGCCCTCGAAGGTTTGGGCGACTCAGGATGTGAGTCGGACGTCCTCTCGTGATGATGCGCCGGCGACAACAACACCGTCTCGAGCTACCTCTGCTGGAGCCCGATAGCCCAGCGAGGTGTGCGGCCTCTCCTGGTTGTACTCTTTCCTCCAGTTCTCCGCTACGACCTGTGCGTACCTTTCGTTGTCGAACACCTCCTCGTTAAGACACTCATCCCGGAGCTTGCCGTTGAAGCTCTCGGAATAGCCGTTCCGCCGGGGATGCCCCGGGAATGTCCACCAACCCCCTCATCGTGGCTACATCAGCCCCTTTTTTACCAACGCCTCTTTCAGAGCCTCGTTGGCCGCGGCTTGCTCCGCTACCAGCTTCCCGAGCCACGCATTCTCGGTCTAGGACTGACTAAGCTTCCTGGAGCTGCGATACCTCCAGCACTGCATACTTCTTCTTCCACCGGTAGCACGTCCACTCACTGATCCCGTACTTGCGCCACACTTCGGCCTTCGTGAGGGCTGCGTCCGCTTCCCGCAGGATCTGGACGATCTGCTCCTCGCTGTAGCGCTTCTTCACGGTATCCTCCTGCCTGCCGGAGGATACCAGACTCGCTTTCCCACCGGCCTCGGTTTTTGGCGCAAGCTCAGTCCCTTGTACAGTCCCATTACCTGATGTGTACCTGACTTCTAACCAACAAGAAGCCCGCCGTAGTTGACATTTATTGGGGTTTCCTCAGAGCCGTGGCAAGCTGACTCTGTGGCAATTGCTCGTTTCGTTGTTGGGAGTTGCCGGTGGTCGCAGGACACGCACCACTTGGCCGCGCCTCGTGGGGAGGACGCGCCGCAAGATGCGGCTCCGGAGCAACCTCTCGCTCCGCCAAATACTTTAGGACAAGACCCCGTGCAATAAAACCCGCAGGCGCGCGGCATTCGTATAACTAGGTAGATGCCTGTGCGAAGTGGGCCGAGTCGCACGCGGGGTGTTCCCTCGCGTGCTGCTCCTACTTCGGCAGTACAGCTCGTATGGCGACGCACATCGTGTCAGCGCGTAAGCATAAGGGGGGGGTTATTTTGAACCTGCGAATTGCGGTCGTCGGTTGCGGATACTGGGGCTCCAAACATGTCCGCATTGTGAATGAAATGCCGTCGGTGCGGCTCGCGCTGGCCGTGGACCCGGTTGAGGATCGGCTGGCACACATCCGGGCGCAATACCGCAGGGTGCCTGTTACACGCGACATCGAGGCGGCCCTGAGACCCAACGTTGATGCTATCGTGCTAGCCACGCCGGTCTCGACCCACTACGAATTGGCCGCACGCGCGCTTTCGGCGGGCAAGCATGTACTCGTTGAGAAGCCCCTGGCGGCCAGTAGCGCCAAGTGCCGGGAGCTGATCGCGCTCGCCGATCGGCGGGGGTTGGTGCTCATGGTGGGGCACACCTTCGAGTACCACCCGGCGGTCGCGTACTTGCGGAACTTGGCTAGCAGCGGCGAGCTCGGCGAACTGTACTACATTGACACGGCCCGCCTCAACCTAGGGCTCTTCCGGCGCGACGTCGATGTCCTGTGGGACCTAGCCCCCCACGATATATCTATGATATATCACATACTGGGGGGACCCGCGCTTGCGGTGAGCGCCCGGGGCAACAGCTACGCGCTGCCGGAGGTGAACGACGTAGCCTTCGCCGACCTGACGTTTCCGGGGCGAGCGACCGCGCATCTGCACGTGAGCTGGCTCGCCCCCTGCAAGGTACGCCGCGTGACGCTCGTAGGGAGCAAGGCGATGGTGGTGTTCAACGACGTGTCGCCCGATGAGAAGATCCGGATCTACGACAAGCGCTACACGGCCGAGCCTGAGGGCGACAACTACGCCGACCACCTGGCGGGCTACCATCACGGCAACATCACGATCCCTGCCCTCGACACCGCCGAACCGCTGCGGCTCGAGATCGAGGACTTCGTGCGAGCAATAGTTACGGGATCGAAGGTACGAGCGGATGGTGCCTCGGGGCTGCGCGTTGTCGAGACGCTCGAGGCGGCGTCGTGCTCAATGGCGAATTATGGGGCGATGGTGACGGTGCCGCGGATGGGGGGGGAGAGCTTATTCGCCCACTCCCGCGGGGAGGTAGCATGAACGGCACCGCCAGCGACCGCGCGAGGAGTGCGGGACGACGGATATGAGCATACTGCTGACGCTGAGGGCGAAGGGCGTCCGCGGCCTGGGCGCGCGGACAGCCATGATCGCGGACCGCTTCGGACCTACACCCTCTCGCATGGAGGGGCGCCTCGCGCGCTATGCCGGCATCGCCGAAGAGTTCGGCGTCCGGCCCACCCTACCGATCACCGCGAGCGTCCTGGCCCGCCACCCGAAGCTCATACGGGGGTACGTAGACCGAAATGTCGAGTTTGCGATCCACGGCCTGGTGCATGAGGATCACGCGGCTCTCGACTTCCGGACCCAGCGCGAACGCATGGCGAGGGCTGGCGATATCTTCGCTTCCGCAGGGGTACCCTTCGCGGGCTTCCGCGGACCGTATCTGCGTTACAACGGCGCCACCGACGAGGCGGCCCGCGACCTAGGTCTCCTCTACCACAGCAGCCAGGCCGTGGCGTTCGGGGTCCTGCCCAAGGACCTCTCGGGCGCACAGGTCGTGGCCTACCGGCGTGCGCTCGAGCTGTACGGAGCTCCGGATGCCGATCACGTGGTCGTTCGACCGCGAGATGAAGGGGGCTTGGTCAAGATCCCGGTTGCCATCCCGGACGACGAGATCATGGTCGACCGCCTTAGCCTGGACCAGGAGGCACAGGCCAAGGCGTGGTTGGCGATCCTGCGCCGGACGCACGAGCGGGGCCAACTGTTCACGATGCAGTTCCACCCCGAGCGCATCCCCCATACCGGCGGGGCGCTCGAGGTGGTCCTGCGGGAGGCGCAGTGTCTCCGGCCGCACGTCTGGATCGCGGCGCTTGATGAGCTTGCCACTTGGTGGTTGCGCCGACAGCGTGCCGTCCTTGTGGTCGAGGAGGCAGGGGAGGAGCGCTACTGGGTGCGCCTGGAGGGGGTACCGGAGGCAACCCTACTGGTGCGAGGGCTCTCACCTCGGGGTGCTACTCCGTGGTGCGGGCGCGACCTGATCGCGCGGGCACGGGCCTTTGAAGTAGGCGGCGCTGTCAAGCCGGTCGTCGGAGTCCCTCAAGGTGCCCCCCGCGCGCTGCTCGACTTCCTACGCGAGGAGGGGCTCCCGGTCGAGCCGTCCGAGAATCGGGGGCGGTTCGGGGCGTACGTTGAACTGCCTTCGGATGGGCGGTTCGACGAGGTAGCGGTGCTCGCCCAGATCGAGAGCGCTCCAGGGCCGCTCGTGCGGCTGTGGCGGTGGCCTGAGGGGGCGCGCTGCGCCCTGGCGGTGACAGGTGACATCGACGCCCTGACGCTCCAGGACTTCGCCCTGCGCCTGTGGGAGACGCGGCGTCCTTGAGACCGAGGGCAGGAGGTGAGTAGCGAATGGAAACGCGAGAAAGCTCAACTTGGCGGGATCGGCCGAACGCCACGGGCGCAGGCCATCGGGTCTGGATATCACGTAAAGTGCAAGATCCAAACTGGGATGCCTTTCTAGCGCTAACCCCGGGTGGACACCATCTTCAGACTAGCCTATGGGCGCAAGTCAAGGCCGCCGTTGGTTGGCGCGCGACGCGCGTCATCGTGACGGGTCCAGACGGAATCGTGGCGGGAGGGCAGATGCTAATACGTCCGCTACCTCTTGTCGGCTCCGTCGGCTACATGCCTAGGGGACCGGTTGTTATATCCGAGGACCCCGAGATTGAGCGGATCCTCATGCACCAACTGCACCGGATGGCCAAGGCCCACCGAGTACGATACATGGTAGTGCAACCGCCGCCAGGCAGCGAGTCGTTGGCCTGCCGGCTGCCCGAATGGGGGTTTCGCGCGAGTCGTGTGAGTGCCGGACCCACGGCTACCGTCCTCATCGATCTGAGCAAGGGGCTGGACGACCTCCTGGCACGGATGAAGGAGCAGACTCGCAAGAATATACGACGGGGGCTGCATAGGGGGATCGTGATTCGGGAGGGGACTGAGAGCGATCTTCGTATGGTATACCGGTTGGTAGTTGCGACGAGCGAACGGCAGAAAGGTCCGGTATACCCGGATGCGCACATCCGCGAACTATGGCGGGTGTTTCATCCACGCGGCTACCTGAAGCTGTTCGTGGCCGAACATGAAGGTGAGGCCGTATCTATCCAAATCGTCATCCCTTTCAGGGATACAGTCTCATTCAAGACATTCGGATGGTCTGGAAAACATGCCAATCTCAAGCCAAATGATGTCCTGCTCTATAAGGCGTTCGAATGGGCCGCGTCGGCAGGTTATCGGTATTGTGATCTGGAAGGTATAGAGATGTCGGCTGCCACTGCGTTGCTGCGCGGCCAGCGCCTTCCCGAGGAGATCAGGCAGACCCCCACCTACTTCAAGCTTGGCTTCGGGGGGCAGGTGACGCTCTTCCCGGGACCCTACGATTACGTCTCCAACCCGGCCCTGCGGTGGGGCTACAACACGTTCTACCCGTTCGTCGCGACGTTACCCATGATGTCGAAGGTAATGAACTCCATACGTGGTGTCGGCTGAGTGCGGGTAGCCCACGCTGACTAGCAGGAAATTCTCCAGCTTCTCTACCATCGGGGCACCTCGCTCGCGGAGCGTCAGCGTACGGCATAGAGGACGAAGGTTCTGGTGCAGGGAGACGGGCATCTTGGCGAGTCGTGCTTAGAGTCGTGGTCGCGCGGGATCGGGACAGGTAAGCCCGCGCCTAAATCATCCGGGCCAATCGCGGCCACGCTATCGCGAGGCGCAAG
>JADDPA010000127.1 GCA_016782125.1 Thermobaculum sp. | reverse complement strand
GCAAAATACGCCGATATGTGCAACGTGTTCGGCGATCCGGCAACTGTCCGGCACAGGTACGCGCTATTGCGGGGCTACTGTGAGGACCTTGGGCGACCGTTTGATGAGATCGTCCGCTCCAGCTTCGTGGACATCCTCATCGCGCGCGACAAGGCCCAACTCTCCGCGAAGCGTGACAGGTATCCGGGGTTCGGAGGGATCATCGGCACACCGGAGACAGTCGTCGCCGCACTGAATGAGTACGCGGCCGCAGGCTCGCAGTACGTGACGATCCATATGCCCGATGCCGAGGACATTGAGCCGTTGCTGCTGCTGGGCGAGAAAGTCGTGCCGACGGTCGCTGACCTGTAGCCGGTACGGCGTGTTTGCCATACAGTCGTACTCACGCCATTGCCTTGGCACAGTATCGGAATCATCTCGGCCAGAGTGTTGTGCCTATAATGTGCCTATGAACCGTGCAAAGGCGCCTGTGGGCGTATTCGACTCCGGCCTCGGGGGCCTCAGCGTGTTGCGAGAGATGCGCTGCCTGCTCCCCTCGGAGGACATGCTGTACTTCGGTGACTCCGGGTACTGCCCGTACGGTGGCCGGCCGCCCGAGTTCATTCTCGGCCGCAGCGCGACGGTCACGGGCTATCTGGTGGAGCGTGGGGCGAAGATCATCGTCGTCGCGTGCAACACCGCCACCTCTGTGTGCATACCCGAGCTGCGCGCACGGTTCGATGTGCCGATCGTCGCGATGGTGCCCGCGGTGAAACCCGCTGCCGCCGCCACACGGTCGGGCAAGATCGGCGTGCTCGCGACCCCGCTCACGGTCACCGGTGAGAGTCTTGCAGCCTTGATCCGCGAGCATGCCCGCGACACAGAGGTCCACCCCGTGCCCGCCCCAGGGCTTGTGGAGTTGGTGGAGGCGGGGCTACTTTCCGGCCCGCAGGTCGAGGACGCGCTGCGCCCGCTGCTCTGTCCCCTGCTAGAGCGGGGTGTCGATACGGTCGTGCTCGGCTGCACGCACTACCCGTTCCTCCGAAATGCGATGACCGCTCTCTCCGGGCCGAATCTGGCCATCATCGATAGCGGGGCGGCCGTGGCGCGACGCACGAGACACGTACTGGCGGAACAGGGGCTGCTGCACACCGGCGATGTTCCAGGCCGTCTGGAATTGTTCACGAGTGGGGAGATCACGCACGTCGGCGCGGTCGCCTCACGGCTGCTCGGGGAGCCGGTGACCGCGACCCATATTGCGGTATAAGCGTGAAGCTTAGGAGCTATCGATAGCGCCCCCCTGATGGCGAAGGTGCGAGGACTCGAATGGTCGAGGTGTACAAGGCCGTTTGTGCAGCGCATCGTGCGCGAGTCCATCCACAACGCCATGCAAACGCTTGACGGGCCGGCGGCTCACCAGTACGTTTTGACGGTTGTTCGCGGAGGTGGCCGCGCTTGTGAAACGCCCGCGATTCGAGGGGCTGTGGCGCAACCCGGAGTTTCTGAAGCTCTGGGCCGGACAGAGCATATCTGTGTTTGGCTCCTTGATCACGGGCTTTGCCTTGCCACTGGTGGCGATTCTGACGCTCCAGGCGAGTCCGTTTCAGGTAGGGCTGCTCGCGGTGGCGGAGCTCGCACCGGGGATGCTGCTCGGGCTCTTCGCGGGCGCCTGGGTAGACCGGTTGCGCCGCAAGCCACTGATGATCCTCGCCGACCTCGGGCGAGCCGCGCTGCTGGGCTCAGTGCCGGCGGCGTACGCGTTCGACGCGCTGGGAATCGCGCAGCTTTACGGGGTCGCCCTATGCGTAAGCGTGCTCAACGTGCTTTTCGATGTCTCGTATGTCTCGTACCTGCCCTCGATCGTCGGGCGCGATCACCTGATCGAGGGCAACAGCAAGCTGGAGGCGACGAACTCCGTTGCGGAGGTGGCGGGCTTCGGGCTCGCGGGGATCATGGTGCAGATCTTCACCGCGCCGTGGGCGATCCTCGTCGACGCCCTGACCTTCGTTGTCTCCGCAGCCTCACTCGGCCTGATCCGCACACCAGAACCACAAACCCGGAATCTGACCGTACCACAAGGAGGGCCAGCACCGCTCGGCGCGGAACCCCCGCGACAGGTACTTCGCGAGATCGCCGAGGGATTGCGAGTTGTCTGGGGCAACCGGATCCTGCGGGCACTTGCTAGAGCTTCAGCAACCATGGAGTTCTTTGCACACATATTCGTCGCGGTGCTCCTACTCTACCTTACGAAGGATCTGGGTCTGGAACCCGCCGTGTTTGGCCTGGTGTTCGCCGTCGGGGGAGTGAGCGCGTTCGTCGGTGCGCTTTTCGTCGAGCGCGCCACCCGGCGGTGGGGCGTTGGGCGAACGATGCTTGGCTCGCTTACGATCAGCATCTCCTCAACCTTCTTCATCCCGCTCGCATTCGGTCCTCCGGCGCTCGCCGCGGGGATGCTGGCGACCGAACAGGCGTTCGATGGCACCGGGATGGCGTATGAGATCAACAAGGTGAGTCTGACGCAGGCGATCACGCCTCCGCGAATGTTAGGCCGGGTGAACGCAAGCATGCGTGTGACGCAAGAGCTCGCGACGCTACTTGGTCTGCTGGTCGGGGGTGTACTCGGGCAGTGGATCGGGCTGCGACCGACGGTCGCCATCGGCGTGCTCGGGCTGCTATTCGCCCTGCGCTGGCTGTACTTCTCGCCGATTCGTGGCCTGCGGACCCACCCGCCGCTTCCCGCAGAATCAGCCATGTAAGCTCGGGCAAGTAGAAGGTGAGACGCTTCAATGCCCGTGAGCGTGGGAGGTTCACGCTGATGCGGTTCAGATGACCAACGAGTTCGGCGCCGTGGCGCACCCGCCACTCGCGTGCACTATGATTTGAGCATCAAATAGTCCGATCTTGATGGGGAGGGACGATGAGCGGACCACTGCACGTATATTATGGCCGGGAGATCCTGTTGTACGACTTCGGGCCGGGGCACCCGTTCAACCAGCGGCGCGTGGAGCTATCGGTTCGGCTTATGGAAGCGTGCGGGCTGTTCGAGGGGAATGGGAACACGTTGCGGCCTATTCAAAAGGGCACACGTGATGACGCCCTGCTCTTCCACGAGCCCGGATACATCGACTTCTTAGCACGTGCCTCCGAGACCGGCAGGGGCGTGCTGGACCAGGGGGATACGCCCGCGTTTCCTGGCTGCCTCGATGCTGCCCTCTGGGGTGTGGGGGCAACGCTGGAAGCGCTCGATACGGTGATGAGCGGTGACGGGCACGCGTTCAGCCCCGGTGGCGGGTGGCACCACGGGTATCGTGATCACGCCTCGGGGTTCTGCATCCTCAATGATGGGGCGATCGCTCTGGCCGCAGCGCGGGAGCGCTTTGGGATCAAGCGGGCTCTATACCTGGATATCGACGTGCACCACGGGGATGGGGTGTTCTACGGCTTCTATGGGGACGGCTGGCTACTGGACGTCGACTTCCATCAGGACGGGCGGACGCTTTTTCCCGGCAAGGGGTTCGTTGAGGAGGTAGGCGGGGGCGATGCGGCGGGAACCAAGCTGAACATTCCCCTGCTACCGGGAGCGAGCGACGACGCGGCATTCCTGGCCTGGCGCGAGGTGGCGGTCCCGGCGATACGCGCGTTCCGACCGGAACTGATCGTGGTGCAGTGCGGCGCAGATGCACACGAGGGCGATCCCCTGGCGATGCTGGAGTGGAGCCTCGGTGCGTACACCGAGATCATAGCCTCGGTGCACACGCTCGCGCACGAGGTATCGGGCGGTCGGCTGCTACTCCTGGGCGGTGGCGGCTACAATCCGGCGAACGTGTGTCTAGTGTGGCCAGCGATCGCGCACGCCGTGGGCAACGTGCCACTGCCGGAACGGGTCCCCGAACCGTGGCGTCAGAGCTTCGAAAACACGTACGGTGTCGGCGCACCGGAGCGGTTCAGCGAGCCCCCGACCAGCGCGACGCGCCCCCTCCGGGCCGCTGCCAGATGCGTGGAGGACCTGCGTCGGCTTAGCCCACTTGCGCGTGGGGAAAAGCCTGCGTCACTTAGCGATGAGTAAACCGATCGATCTACCGCCGCCTCACATGTTGTCGGTTCGACTGATCGCATCCGGTGGCTCGCCCCTTCCCGCCGGTTCGTGCGCAACGGCGAATGTTCCGGGCACGGTTCGGTGATCCCTCGGTGCCCTGTAGGCGCGGTATCGACGTTATGTCGCGTTGCTTGCGTTGCATTCGTGATCTAAATCGGCACGCCCAGCGCCTTTGCCCTCGCGCACAGCGCAAGCGGTTGGGCAGCGAGAGTTCTCTTGTGACTGGAAGAGTTTGTTCATAGAGTAAACTGGCGGTTACATAGCGTGGGACCACGCTCCCCGGCATAGTGCTATAGCCTCCGAGGAACGAATGCAACGAACCTACACCACGCGCGCCGCAATCGTCGCGGACGTGCCGTTCTTGTGGGAGATGCTGTGGCAGGCTGCGGCTGTCTCCCCGGAAGTGCGCGAGATGGGTCGGGAACGAGCGCTCGAACTGCCGTCCATTAGGCGATATCTTGAGAACTGGGGCCGGCCCGGTGACGCCGCGGTGGTCGCGGTGCCCGGCGAAGGCGCATGTCTCGGCGCGGCCTGGTATCGCCTGTTCCCTGCGACAGCCCCAGGGTAAGGGTTCGTCGCCGAGGACATCCCCGAAATCGGCATCGGCGTCTCGCCCGAGGCACGCGGTGAGGGCATTGGAAGTGCGCTGCTGGAAGAGTTGAAGGCCACCGCGCGTGCCCAGGGATTCGCGGCACTCAGCTTGTCCGTTGATCGGGAGAACCCGGCTCGCCGTCTGTACGAGCGCCACGGCTTCGAGGACGCCGGTGTATCTGAGCCGTCCGATAGCTCCCTGACGCTGCTGACCCGGCTGTAGTTTTCCGGCAGTGGTCGCGCGGCCGGTTCCGTGCAAGACTCGCTACGAACCGTCGCTGCCGGCGGAACGCTCCGTCAGCGGTAGCGTGAAGGTGAAGGTGCTGCCCTTGCCTTGCTCCGACTCGACGCTGATGCTCCCGTGGTGGCGCCTGATGATATACCGGCTGATATACAGCCCCATCCCGAGCCCGCCATAGTTGTTCGCCGACGCGTTCGCGCCGCGGAAGTAGCGCTCAAATACCTGCGATTTTTGCTCCTGCGGGATACCGATCCCGTAGTCCGTGACCGACACGACCGCCTGATCACCATCGCGCTCGACACGCACGTCCGCCTCTCTCCGGTCGCTGGCATACTTGATCGCATTGGTCATCAGGTTGGTCATGACCTGCTGGATCCGCTGCCGATCCCCCGACACCCAGAGGTCGCCCGCTCCGTCCTGCAGGCGCAGCTCGAATCCCGGTGAGTAGACGGCGACTTCACCAACCACCTCGCGCAGTGCTTCTAGCAGATCGAACGGCGCCATCTGAAACTCGATCGCCCCGCTCTCGATGCGCGATACATCCAGCAGATCGTCGATAAGACGGGTCATCCGCTCTATCTGGCGGTCGATCACCTGCAACGGCCGAAGTGCTACGGTATCGTTCTTCTTCTGGGCTTGCCGGTTAAGGATCTGTGAGTAGCCGCGCAGCAGGGTAACCGGCGTCTTGAGCTCATGAGAGGCAATTGAGAGGAACTGATTCCGCACCGCGAGCGCGCGTTCTACCTCCGCTAGGAGGACCGCCCTCTGTTCCTCGGCCTGCTTGCGGGCCGTGATATCGGTCGAGATGCCACAGACGATGTCTGGTGTACCCTTACTGGAGTAGAGCGGGAACTTGATGGAAATGTACGTGTGCAGGCCATTGTCCTGGGGAACAACCTCCTCCCGCTCCAGCGGTGCTCCGGTCGTCAGCACCTCGAGATCGTTCGCACGCAACGCCGCGGCTACCTCCGGCGGGAAGATGTCGGCGTCGGACTTGCCGACTGCGTGCTCTCGCCCCACGTGGAATAGTTGCTCGAAGCGGTAATTGACAAACGTGTATCGCCCGTCCACGTCTTTCATAAAAATCACGGTCGGTGAGTTATCCATGATCGTCCGGAGGCGCTCCTCGCTCTCCCACAACGCCTCCCCCGCGCGCTTGCGCTCCGTGATGTCCCCAAACGCAACAACCGCACCCGACACGCGCCCGTCCGTAATGATCGGCGCCGATGTGTAGTCGACGGGCACTAACGTCCCGTCACTGCGCACGAAGACATCGTCGTCGTTGCGAAAGACTGAGCCGGAGCGTAGTGCATCGAGTAGTGG
>JADDPA010000087.1 GCA_016782125.1 Thermobaculum sp. | reverse complement strand
AGACGGTATTTTCGCCCTATACTACTTCTTTCGGAGTGCGCGGTGCATACCGTGAATCGGGGAGCACGCGGGCTGTCACGTGCTCAAGGAAGCAATGGTCACTGATACGCGGATGCCCGCTTTCGACGTCGTGATCTATGGTGCAACGGCGAGTGGAGTCACCGCGGCGGTCGCCGCCGCAAGGGCAGGCTTGCGGGTCGCCGTGGTCGAGCCCGGTCGGCACGTTGGGGGCATGGTCTCGGGCGGGCTGGGGTGGACCGACTTGGGAAATCACGATGTCATCGGCGGCCTGGCGTTGGAGTTCTACGAGCAGGTCGGGCGGCACTACGGCGTGGAAACCTGGGGCGTCCTCGGACCCGAGCCGCACGTTGCCGAGCGGATCTTCCGCGACTGGCTGCGCGATGCCGGGGTCGAGGTCGTTTTCGACGCGCGGCTGGACTATGTAGAACGGGTGGGGCTGGCCATCCAATGGTTCACCACCGAGAACGGACACAACTTCGCGGCTAGAGTTTTTGTGGATGCGAGCTACGAGGGCGATCTGCTGGCGCGTTCTGGGGTGTCATACACCATTGGGCGGGAATCGGTCGAGCAGCACGGGGAGAGCTGGGCCGGACGGCAGCCGATCCGGCCTGACCAGCACAACTTCTCCGTCCCTGTGTCCCCATTCGACGCGGAAGGCGAGCCGTTGCCATTCGTCCACCGTCGACCCATGGTCCCGGAGGGTTCGGGCGATGGTGGGGTGCAGGCGTACGGTTTCCGGCTGTGCCTGACCGACGACCCGGAGAACCGCGTGCCATTTCCCCGGCCCGAGGAGTACGACGCGAGCGAGTTCGAGCTGCTCCGGCGATACCTGGCCGCCGCCGGACCCGGTCTGCACGCGGACCGGCTGATGAGCCTGAGCGGGAGGCTGCCCAGCGGCAAGTGCGACGCCAACTCCATCGGGCCGTTCTCGACGAATCTCCTAGACGGCAGTAGCTGGGAGTACCCCGATGCGGACTACCATCGGCGGCAGGAGATCCGTGACCATCACCTCCGGTACACGCAAGGGCTGCTCTACTCCCTCGCGAACGATCCGGGCGTACCCGAACATATTCAGGCCAGGATGAGCCGCTGGGGCCTTTGCTCGGACGAGTTCGTCGACACGGAACACTGGCCGCACCAATTGTACGTCCGCGAGTCCCGCCGCATGCAAGGCGAGTACATCCTGACGCAGGCCGATCTGGAAGAAGGACGCGCGCAGTACGACGCGGTCGGCATGGGTTCGTACAATATCGACATTCGCGAGGTGCAGCGGGTGTGGATGTGGGTCCCGCGCTCGATGAGCCTGGCCGCGGAGACCTTCAACGAAGGGTACCTCTCCATTCCCGTTATGCCCTACCAGATCCCCTACCGATCGCTCGTTCCGAGGTACCACGAGTGCGAGAACCTCATCGTGCCGGTGTGCGTGTCCGCGTCGCACGTCGCATTCTCCTCTGTCCGCATGGAGCCGCAGTACATGATCCTCGGCCATGCCGCCGGGTTTGCGGCGTCCTTGGCCGTGCGGGATGACGTGCCGGTGCAGAGGGTGAGCACCGTGCAGCTACGGCACGAACTCGCCGACCAGCGGCAGGTCCTGGCGCTTTCGTAGCGTTCCACCGGTTGCCCCGCATATCGGCTAGACGGGATGGCCGTCTGCGAAGCCAGCGCTCGCTGCGGGACAGGAAAGCTTGTCGGCCCTACGTCCTCGCCCGAGTCCAGCAGCCCGCTTTCCGAACTCGGTGTCTGGCACTATGTTTGCACAGTACCCCGTCAGGCGGGTACTGCGAGATGCAAAGGAGGAACCCACCAGTGGCAGTTGAAGATCTGCAAAAGAGCGACGTCATGGCGCATCTGCTTCAGTCTCTCGATGAGGGCAAGGACGTAGGCCATTACGGCAGGCTCGTGTTCGCGATGGTCGCGCGGCACTTCATGGAAGAGGACGAGGTGGTGGACTACCTGCAGAAGGATCGCGACTTCTCCGAGGAGCAGGCGCGCTCGCTCGTCGCACAGGTGCAGGGACGGGACTACAACCCGCCGCGGCGCGAGAAAATCCTTGAGTACCAGGCGCAACAGGATTTTCCCATCATCCCAAATCCGGATGACCCGGACTCCGGCAACCTCTACCGCGACCTGAACTTCCCCGAGGAGGTGTACGAGAATATTTCCGGCTACTACGAGCAGAAGGCCGACAGCTAACAGTCTATGCCTGTCAAGCAGTGATCCAGAGAGGAGATAAAAACGATGACGCAGAACGATCAGCGTGACCAGCAAGAGCAGAAGATGGAGCAGCAGTATCAGATCCGGGAGGTCACCCAGATACAGGCCTCCTGGACAGAGCAGGAGCGGGGCGGTCCCGGTGCCTTCTCGATACAGCTGATCCTGGATAACGGCGTGGAGGAATACATCATCCGGCCAACCGCGGACGACACGGATGTGCTGCTGCAGTTACTGCAACGCAGCGACCATGCGATGTTCGACATGGGGCGCAAGGTACTCATGTTCAGCAACCTCAACGTCGACTAGCGTCACACGCTGGCGGTGCGGCAGGGGCCGGGATGCGATCCGCCTCTGCCGCACCGCCAGCGGGCCGCGAGGGTTGAGCCGTACAAAGCCTTCGCCTAACGGGCGTCGCGGCTACTTCAGGGGGTCATTGCCCCAGTTCATCAAGGAATAGCGCCAGCGCGTGTGCTCAATGTCGCCATCAGGCCGTTGCGCCGTGTGCCGATGCACATAGCTCACCACGCGCCGCATGTGCGCGATATCATATTCGGTGTACTCGGATCGCTTCGTCCCCAGAAGCGCGACAATGCGCCTCCCGGACTCATGGCCGATGGATTCGTCCCTGTCGTCCTTTTGGCCAACCTGCTGGGATTCGTTGGTCTGCAGCCATTCTGACAACTCGCGTGCCGTCATGTTTACCACGTCGTGGAATGCCTCTATCGTGCTCTTATCGTCGTCCGCCATGGCTGCTCCTAATCTCTGGTTTCACCGTCGAGCACCAGGGTTTGCACGTGCCGTGCCGCTTCGCGGCGAAACTTCTCCACCGGGTCGCCTAACCATGCAACTGGCTCGCATCATCGCCGCCTGAGTGCGCGTTCGCGGCAGCGAAGTATCCTGTGGCGGACGACTCGGCGACAAGCAGGTCGACAACATCCGTCAACTGGCCACCCTGTGCACACACACCCCGCTGCCGCGACGCGCCGTTGCCGTTCCGAAACGACTGGGCAACCAGCCCGGAGATCTCCTCCCAATCACCGAGCGCTTCCAGCGCGGGGCGCACATGGTCGAGCAACCGCTCGATCACCACCCCGGCAGGCACGAGATCGCCGTTCGCGGGATCGAGCAATTCCGCGTCTAGGCCATCGCGGGCGGCGCGCCAGTGTGTGGCGCGGAGAACCTCCTGACGCACCGGAGAAAACGGCACACCGTTAACGACCTCGTCGTGGCATGTGAGAACGAGCGCGCGAATGAGGCCGGCGCACATCACCGCCTCGTCAACCGTGGGGCATACGTCCATAACCCGGAACTCAATCGTCGGTAGCCGTTCAGGCAACCGGATGTCCCAGTAGATGCGGGTCGCGTCTTGGATTGCTCCGCTGCGGATGAGGGCGGCGACGAGTGCCTGATATTCCGCATGATCGGCGAACCACTGAGGCGGGCCGGAAATCGGCCACCTGCTCCAGCTGACCGTGCGATAGCTGGCGTACCCGGTATCCTCTCCCTGCCAATAGGGTGAATTAGCCGCGAGGGCAAGCAGTGGAGAGAGCCACACGCGCGCACGGTTCAGCACGGATATCCGCACGTCTGGATCGGCGAGGCCAATGTGCACGTGACAGCCGCAGATCACCTGCTCGCGGGCCAGGTGGCGGAAATCGCGAAGCAGCTCCTTGTAGCGCTGGTCGCCAACGAATCCCTGCTCTTGCCAGGCAGAGAACGGATGCGTACCCGACGCCACGATCGCGCCGCCGAGCTCCCCGGCCACATCGGACAGCGCCCTTCGGTACATGTGTAGTTGCTGGCGCACCTCCGTGAGCGTCTGGCAGACGGGCGTGGCGATCTCTATCTGGGAGGTGCGCAGCTCGGCGTGGACCCCCGATCCGATTCGCTCCTGTGCCCGCGTGACGACCTCCCCGGCGATTGGCGCGAGCTGACGCGTAGCACGGTCGACGAGGTGGAACTCCTCCTCAACACCCATGGTGTAGGCGTGCGCTTCAAGCCTCATTCTGGCCCCTTCTATGTTCGCTGCAGCTCCGGACCTGCCCCGAACCTACTACGCGACGTTAGCGTGCGGATCGGGGCACGTCCCGCAAACATAGTAACCGAAGAGTCTACTGCGCGGGCTTCGTCGCCGGCACCAGCGGCTGGTGTTCCGTGGTGGGCTCTTGTACCGGCCGGGAAAGCGCGCCCGGCCACCATACGCGGCGACCCAGGTCTATCGTGAGCGCCGGCACGAGCACCGTGCGCACAATCAGGGTGTCGAGAAGCACTCCGAAAGCAACCACGAACCCGATTTCTGTCAGCGCCACCAGCGGGAGGACGCCAAGCACCGCGAAGGTACCGGCGAGCACCAGTCCCGCGGAGGTGATAACACCACCGGTCACCGCAAGACCGCACAGCATTCCCTCACGCGTGCCGTACCGCTCCGCCTCCTCCCGGACGCGTGCCATCAGGAAGATGTTGTAGTCCACTCCGAGCGCGACGAGGAACAGGAACGCCAGGAGCGGCAGGCTGGGGTCGATTCCCGGAAACCCGAACACGTACTCATACACGAGTATGCTCACGCCAAACGCGGCCGCGAAGGAAAGGATGACCGTCGCCATCAACATCAGCGGCGCGATGATCGAGCGCAGCAGCAGCGCGAGGATAGCCAGGACGGCGACGAGGATCAGCGGCACGATCACGAGGGAGTCGCGCGCGCTGGCCTCTCGCACGTCGCGCTCTTCCGCGGTGTCTCCGCCCACGAGCGCCCCCGCGCCTGCAGCCTGCTTCACATTCTCGCGCAGCGCCGTGATCGTGTCGAATGCTTCGGCACCGAACGGCTCGCTGGCGAGCGTCACGTCGAACCGCGCCAGGTCACCGGACAGCGCCCGCTCTATCGGGCCGACCCGCCGACGTTCGGGGTGCTCCGCGCCGCCGCCAGCGCCTCCTCCGCCCGTGCCGCGGGCTGCACGATTACGGACGTGGGTGCGCTTGCGCCGCCAGGAAAGCTCTGCGCGAGCAGGTTCTGTCCCTCAACTGATTCAACCGAGGAGCGGAAGCCTTCGAGCGAGTTCAGCCCGGTGTCCGTGCGGAGCAGCCCAAGCGACATCACGCCGAGGAGCGCCACGGTGCCGACCCAGACGACGCGTGGCCGTGGGGCGATCAACCGGCCGGCACGCCCGAAGATCCCGGACGCCTCCCGTACCTCCGTACCGTAGCGGGGCACGTATGGCCAGAAGGCGCGACGGCCGAATATCAGCAGCAAAGCGGGGAGCGCGGTGACCATCGCGAGCAGCGCGAGGCCGATGCCTATCGCGCCCGCGGGGCCAAGGCCACGGTTGCTATTGAGCTCGGCGACCAGCAGGCAGAGCAGCGCGACAGCAACCGTGCCCGCCGATGCGAGAATCGCCGGGCCCGCCGACACGAGCGCCTGTCGCATCGCGACGTGCTTGTCCTCATGGCGGCGCAGCTCCTCCCGGTAGCGCGCGGTCAGGAGCAGCGCGTAGTCCATGCCCGCGCCGAAGACGAGTACGGTGAGCAGCCCGGCACTCTGGCCGTTGATCGTAACGCCGTTGTCGGCGAGCAGATAGCCCACGCCACGCGAGGCAAACTCAGCAAACGCTACTGCCGCCAGCGGGATCATCCACAGAAACGGGCTGCGGTAGGTGAACAGCAGCAGGATCGTCACAACCGCCACCGTTGAGAGCAGGAGACGCACGTCCAGGGAGCCGAACACCTCCACGGCGTCGGCGAGGAAGCCCGCGGGGCCGGTGACGCGCACCTGAAGACCACCTTCTTCACCGCTCACCCGATCCCGGATCGTCGCAACGGCCTCATTGAGCGCTTCCACGTCTCCACCGGGCGCGATGGGCACGACGAGCAGCAGCGCCTTGCCATCCGGGGAGGGCTGCAGGGGGATGGGCTGTGGCACCACGCCCTCCAGCCGCTGAGCAAGGATCTCGCGCTGGTCGGCAGTGGCGCGCGCCCGGTCGGCCGCGGTCAGCCCTCTCTCTCGCCGGTACACGATGATCGCCGGGGTGACTTCCTCCTGCCGGAAGCGCCGCTCTAGCGCCAGCACCTGCGTGGATTCCGCCTTGCTCGGCAGGAAGCTGGACTGCTCGTTCTGCTGCACCGACTCGAAATCGGCTGCGAGTGGTGCGAGTAGCGCGAGCGCCGCGACCCAGAGGCCGAGCACCACCCACTTGGCTCGCCTGCCCGCCGATATCGTGAGTAGCGCTTGAATCCTTGCCATGCGATTGTCTCCTTTGCCATGCTTCCTCAGTGTCCCGTTACCGGCATCCATCCACGCCATCCCGCCCGATGCAAACCTCATGGCGGAAGTTGTATGCTAGAATGGCGCGATGCAATTATATTACTCGCTAAGATACTTACTGTCAATATTATTTAGAAGATGAACGCACCATGCCGGAATACACGCCTCAGGCCATCAACCAACTCCTCCGCCGCCTGTCTTCCGCGGACATGCGTTACGCGGCGGCGCTCGCCAGCCGGATGGGGCTTAGCCTCTCCGAGGTATCGACGCTTGAGCACCTAAGTTCGGCGGGCGATCTGACCGCCAGCCAGTTGGCGGAGCGGCTCTACATGACCTCGGGAGCGATTACGGGACTGGCGGACCGACTGGAGCGCCTGGGATACGTAGAGCGTGTCCCCCACCCGCGCGACCGCCGCAGTCTGCTCTTGCGCGCCACCCCGCGGGCAGGCGAGGCCTTTAGGGAGCGGATCATCCCGCTGACGATCGAGGCCGCTGCCCATACCAGCGCGCTCAGTGCCGAGGAGCGCCGCGTGATCGGCAGCTTCCTAGAGGAGGTCGTGCGCATGATAGAGCGCCACGCGGAGCCGCGGTCCGAGGAGTAGCGGGAAACCCGCCCGGCACGTCACTTGCCACTATTCGTTTCACAGGCGAACAATAAAGTACGCAGGCTCGGGAGGGGAACATGACACACTCTTTCACTTCAACGGGAACGGGCGCGCTCGCCAAGACCGAGGGGGAAGCGCGCCGGCGCGTGCTTGTCACGGGCGCGGCGGGCCGGATTGGGTCGTACTTCGCGGAGCACGCGCGGCAGAAGTTCGACCTGCGCCTGATGGTTATGGAGGGCGAGGACACCGGTCATATCCAGGGGTTCGGTGAGGTACAGACCGGCAATGTCGAAGACCTGAACCGGATGAAGCAGGTGTGCGCCGGTGTGGACACGGTGTTACACCTTGCGGGCGACCCCAGTCCCAGCGCCACCTGGGATAGCCTGCTCGGCACGAATATCGTCGGCACGTATAACACGATGGTCGCGGCCAAAGCCGCCGGGTGCCGGCGCGTGGTGTTTGCATCGTCCATCCACGCGGTCTCGGGCTACCCGCCGGATGTGCAGGTGAAGACGAGCGAGCCGGTCAACCCCGGAGACCTCTACGGGGTATCCAAGAGCTTCGGTGAGGCGTTGGGCCGATACCTGGCCGAGAAGGAAGACCTTTCAGTGATCGCACTCCGTATCGGCGCATTCCAGCCGCTGGAGACGGCGCGCAACGAGGAGAACGTCAGCATGCTCGACGCCTTCGTCTCACACCGCGACCTGCATCAACTCATCGAACGCTCGATCGATGTGGAGAACATCCGCTTCGCGATCCTGCATGGGCTGAGCGACAACCGCTTCAAGCGACTCGACATCTCCGATGCGCGGGTGCTTGTCGGCTACGACCCGCAGGACGACTTTGTGAGGGAAAACCCCGCGGTGGATGTGCTCAGCCAGCCTGAAGCAGTCAGCACCCACAGCCGCGCCGATGGCCAGGAATCCGGCATCCGCAAGGAACTAGCGGGTTCTTGATACCTGGAGCATGCGCACACAGTGGTTTCTCCCACGATCACGCACCCCCGGGGATAATGGAACGGCAGTGGCTATAAAGGATTGCGGCGTGCGGGTGCAACGTCTTGCATAGCACTCTCGATATCCTGTGGCCAGCCCCTCTCCCGGAGGCTGCCGCCCATCACGAACTCGCCACCAGGAGGAACTGCGGGATTGTGCGCTATAAGGCGCTCATCTCGTGGCCCCTGCCCGCACGGCGTCCAAGTACTGGCGTATGGCGTCGATGTGGTCCGTCGGTGAGGCAAGTCCGGCGCCCATGGTGTTGACGGTGATGTGGGTCGCGCCGATCTCGCGCCACGCCTCCGTCTGCCGGACGCACTCCTCGATCCCATCGCTGAAGTTCACCCGCGCCTCGATGCCGACCGCGTCCGGGTCGCGGCCCGCCTCCTCCGTGTAGCGGCGAAGGAGGTCCACCTTCCGCTGCATCTCCTTGCCCGGAGGACCTTGCGGGAACCAGCCATCTCCCAGGCGTGCGGTGCGCCGCAGTAGCACGTCGGCTCCGCCGCCCATCCAGACGGGAATCGAGCGCCGCACGGGAAGGGGGTTCAGGCCGGCCTCCGTTACACGGTGGAACTTGCCCTCGTACGAGATGACCTCCCGCTCCCACAGCCGGCGCATCAGATCCACCTGCTCCTCGATCAGCTTCCCCCGCGTCTTGAAGTTCATCCCCAGCGCCTCGTACTCCACCGCGTTCCAGCCGACACCGACGCCGAGCCGGAACTTGCCACCGGTGAAGACATCGACCTGCGCTGCTTGCTTCGCGACAAGCGCCGCCTGCCGCTGCGGGAGGATCACCACACCAGTGACCAGCTCAAGCCGTGGGGCGATGGCGGCGAGGTAGCCGAAGAGCACGAAGATCTCATGGAACATATGCTGATGGGTGTATCCGGTCCATCCCTCGCGGTTCGCGGGGTCCGCACCGAGCACGTGGTCGTACGCGAGGAGGTGTTTGTAGCCCAGCTCCTCGGCCGCTTGGGCATACCCGCGGATGTCGACCGGATCGGCGCCGATCTCGTACTGGGGAAACGTGACACCTATCTGCATCAAGGCTCCTTGCGTCAGACGCTGGTTTCAGGGGCACGCTATGCAGGTGTGCAGCTGCCCGCCGTTCAAGGCCGCATTATACATGGCACCGATTCCAGTGAAGGGACTGGCACAGGAGGTGCAAGCAGTGAGCAGGATTGCCGGAGACACAACACGGGGCCTTGAGGATGAAACGGTGCGAAGACGCGGAGTGACGGTGAAAGAAGCTCGAAGACTATGGACTCTGGTAGGGCGGAGAATATGGGCGCAGGACGGACTCCTGCTGGTATCGATGGGCGCTCTGATTGCCGGAGCAGGTGCGCTGATCGGCGTCCGCAGATGGCTCGTCAATAACCGCACCCCAACGGAAGCCCGGCCACCGATCACTCCACCAGCCGGTATCCATCCCTCGCCGCCGGACGCATCCCCTACCCTCGCCGTCATCGGCGATTTCGGACGGTGTCAAAAGCCCGGCGTGGAATGCCTGAACGAGCGGGTGGTCGCCCACCTCGTGGACTCGTGGTCGCCGGACTACGTCATCACAACGGGAGACAATAACTACCCCGACGGGGAGAGATCGACGCTCATCGCTAATCTAGACCCGTTCCGCCGCTTCATTGAGGATGGTCGCTTTCTGCCGGTGCTGGGGAACCACGATTGGAAATGCCGCGATGCGCCCCTGCCATATATCGAGCAGTTCCGCCCGCCTGGCAATGGCCGGTACTACTGCGTGGTGCTAGGCGAGTTGGCAGTGTGGGCGCTGGACTCCGACGAGCACGAGCCGGACGGGATCGACGCTGGATCGGCGCAGGCGGCGTGGCTGCGCGCGGGCCTGGCCCAAAGCAGATCGCGCCTGAACCTGGTCTTCCTCCACCACCCGCCGTACAGCTCCGGCCATCACGGCTCCTCGCCCACGCTGCGCTGGCCGTTCGCGGCATGGGGGGCGGACGCGGTGTTCTCAGGCCACGAGCACAGCTACGAGCGGCTGGAGATCGATGGCATCCCGTACTTCGTCAATGGGTCCGGCGGCTCGCGGCTGCGCGGCTTTGGGCGTCCGCTGCCTGGGAGCAGGATGCGTGATGCGGCTAATTATGGTGCGCAACGGATCGTGTTGACCGACGAGACGGCAACGGTGGAGTTCTGGAGCACGAAGGGCCAGTGCCTCGACTCCGTCCAGATCTGCCTGCGCCCCGCCGCCAAAGCAGTCGTCGGAGCAGCCTGATACCCGCCGCGAGTCACGGCGATCATCGGGGATGCTCAGGACTAGCGTGATGCCGTGGCCGCTTTCTCGCTTCGCAGCCCGAGTTCCGCGCGGTTCACCAAGGCTCGCATCAGCCCCAGACCATCGTCGACGAGCTTCTTGTTCTCAGGGTCGTTCAGCCAGCGGCTCACGCCGGAGGGGTGCGGGAGCGGGAGCCAGTGCCTGCCGTCCTTCTCAATAAGCGTCCCCACCCGCTCCCGTAACGATCCTCGGCCAAGGAAGCGGTCGATCGCCATCGCACCAACGAGCAGCACAAGGGGCGGGTCGAGCAGTGCCAACTCGCGCTCCAGATACGGGGCGCAGAGCGCGATCTCAGGCGGGCTTGGCTTGCGGTCGCCCGCCGCGCCGCGCGGGGCCGAGCCGGGGTAGCAACGGGTGAGCGAGGAGAAGTACACCGCATTGTCCTGCTGCTCCCGCGGTATCCCGCCGCGAGCCAGCCACTCGCGCAGGATTTCGCCGCCCGGCCCCATGAAGTGGGCGCGCCGGACCATCGAGCGCACGCCGGGCGCCTGGCCGATGACGAGCACCGACGCGCTGGGCCGTCCTCCGGCAATGGGATGCGCCTCCCACAGGTATCCGGCACACTCGCACTTGCGGCACGCGAGGATCTCATCGTGGAGGTGGCCGAGTGCGCCGGTGGTCTGGGGATCGTGGGTATGCATCGGTACGGACAGTATATCGGGCTGGAGGTACACGGCGCGTGCCGCCTTTCTGACAGCACCACGTCACCGCGAACACCGGCGTTGAGCCCGATGGGCAGAGGGAGTATCATTGGACGGGAGGCAGTAGCGATGTGGTATGAGCACGCAGGCCGCTTCGGAGATCGAGCGGCCGGTGACCTCACGGTAGACGAAGATCTGACGGAGTTGCGCCGGCGGCTCGCGCCCCTGCTGCCCACGCTGTATACCTTCCTCGCCCGCCGGTCGCAAGACCCAGAGGAGGCCGAGGACCTGCTGGTCGAGACCCTCTGCCGGACAAAGGCGACCACGGGACAGCGCACGACAGCGGACAGGGACCTACTGCCCTGGCTCTTGCGCATTGCCGACAAGAACCTGCGCGCGCGCATCGAGCAGCATCCCTTGAGTGATGCCGGCCTCGCGCCGAACTGGGTGGTGCCCATAGCACGCCTCCCCGCAGGCTTGCTCGATGGGGTGGGTCGGCTGAGTTGGGACGACCGGCAGGCACTAGGGCTGCGGTATGGCGATGGCCTGCCGGAAGAAGTGGTCGCGCAGACCCTCGGCGCCGATCGGGGTACGGGCGGGGCGCTGGTCGAGCGCGCCCTCGCTTCCGCGCACGACGCGTGGGCCCGGACGCTACAAGAGTACGTCCGAAGCGCCGGTGCTCCTTCTGTTCAGGTTATCCGCGAGACGCTCCCCGCGCTGCGCGCCGGGGTGTCTCTGTCCCGTGCTCAGGAAGAGCGAGTATGGCGGCGGGTGGGAGAAGAGCGCGAGGACGTGTTCGTCCCCAGCCAGCCCCTGCCGGTGCTGCCTCGCTGGTGCGGGCGTGCCCTGTTGCCCCTTGCCTCAGTGCTGGCACTGACGGTCGCTGGGCTCCTGTGGTTCGGCAGAGGAGTCGCATCACCGGAACAGGAAGGACGACAACCAGCAGTGGTGCCAACCGCACAGGGAGTCCGCGACGCGGCTGCCGGAAGTGCCTCCGCATGGTGGCCCCCCACCACTATCGGGCAAGTGCCAAACGTGAGCGGCGGCACACCAACGCGCCGGTCGTGGGAACAGTCCGTGCAGGGGCGCCAAGGGTTTCGGCACGGGGGCACCCTCTACTATCTGCTGGCAATTCCGTATGGATTCCAACTGGCCGCGACCAGCCCGGACGATAGCTCGCAGAGCGGCTCCCTCATCGCGGAGAGCTACGCCGAGATGACATATGCACCCTCGCCCATAGGCGGGCGGGTGGTCATCGGCGACCGGCAGCGACTCTGGCTACAGGACGGAGGTACGACCCGTGAGCTGATTCGCGGTCATTTCAGCGGACATCGAGGTCCAGACAGGCCAGCCTGGGGTGGCACAGGTCAGCTCGCGTGGCATCCCCAGGGCCGCATGGTCGCGGTGACGGTATACGACGACGCCGACATCAACACTCCCGCCCCGACGTCAATACAGACCGTCACGACAGATACGCTGGAGAGAGTGGCCCTGGCAACGCTCCTGCCCGGGGAGTTCATCTCCGCTCTGAGCTACAGTCCGGATGGCCGCTTCCTGCTCGTGAGCAGCGACTACCGGGTGCTTGTGATCGACACGGTGCGCGGGAACAAGGTGGTGCGCTTACCCGCGGCGGTGCGCCGCGCGTACTGGGCGCCCGACCCGAGCGAGACGCGATTACTCTGGATCGGGGAACGCCAAGCCGGTGCGAACAGCCCATTTGGGACGGTTCAGCGCGACGGCAAAGGTCTGACGGTACTCGGTGCCGCGGCTCACTTTGGTTGGCATCCCGGGGGAGAGGGTATCCTAACGGCGCGCGTCGGGCGGAGTACGGGGTTCGAGTTCTGGTCGTACGAGACACCGAGCGGCAAGCGCGAGAAGATCGCGGATGTGGCCGAGATGGATTCCACTGTACGGGAGCTGGCATTCGGGCCGGACGGTCGACACCTGGTATACGGGAACAAGGAAGGGTTGTTCTTGGTGCATCTGGGCTCGGGTCGGGTCGAGAAGATCCTGAGCGCGGTTGGCGGGGTGTACTCCGTGCGCTGGATCGCGGCGGAATCTCAGAACCAGCCGGGACCCACGGCGCGGTAGCCGTACGCGGACTTTGCGATCATGGACCCTACGCGAGGCAATTCAGCGGCCGTAGAGCTCGTTCATTCCACGCAGCCGGGCTGCGATCTGTGGCGTGAGCGCGTCCGCGGGTAGTCGCCATTCCCAGTTGCCATGCTCGGTGCCGGGAATATTCATACGGTGCTCGCTCCCCAGACAAAGCACGTCCTGCGCGGGCAGCACGGCAAGCGCGGAGACGGACGACAACGCGACCCGAATCAGGTCCCAACTGGGCTCGGCGAGCTCACGGTCGAGGTAACGGCGAACGAGCGAGCGCTCGCCGTCCGTGGCGTGCTCCCACCATCCGCGTGAGGTGTCGTTGTCGTGCGTGCCGGTGTACACGACGGAGTTGGGCACGTGGTTGTGGGGCAGGTACGGGTTCGCGGGGTCGGTGAACGCGAACTGCAGTACTTTCATCCCCGGCAAACCAAGCGAATCGCGCAGATGCTCCACTTCGGGCGTGATGATCCCCAGGTCCTCGGCGATAATCGGGAGATCACCGATCTGCGCGCGCAGTGCTGAGAAGAGCGCGAGTCCCGGTCCCGGTACCCACCTGCCATTGACGGCGGTGGTCTCTGCCGCGGGCACCTCCCAGTATGCTTCGAAGCCGCGGAAGTGATCGATGCGGATGAGGTCATACAGTGAGAGCGCGTGCTGCAGCCGCTGCACCCACCACCGGTATCCGTCGTGTGCGATGACGTCCCAGTTGTACAGGGGGTTGCCCCAGAGCTGACCGGTGGCGCTGAAGTAATCAGGCGGGACGCCGGCCACGATGGTTGGCTGGCGCGAGGCGTCGAGATGGAACAGGTCCGGGTGTGACCAAACGTCCGCGCTGTCGAGGGCAGCGAATATGGGCAGGTCGCCGATGATGCGGACGCCCCGCGTATTTGCCTCCTGCTTCAACGCGGCGTACTGTTCGGCGAAGCAGAACTGTACCCAGGCGTGGAAGTCTATATCCTGCGAGAGTTCACGCTGCACGCGCTCCAGTGCCGCGGGCTCCCGCGCCGCGAGATCGACCTCCCAAATGTGCCAGGCGGCGCCATCGTGGGCGTCCTTGATCGCCATGAAGAGCGCGTAGTCTCGAAGCCACGCGGCCTCGTGTTCCTGAAATGCCTCGAAAGCAGCGTTCCGTGGAAACCGCGCGTGGGCCCGCCGCAGAAGGTCCAGCTTGCGCGCGCGTGCCGCATCGTAGCCCACACGATCTTCGGAAAGACCGAGCTCGCCGGCGACTTCCGCCGCGTGGAGCAGCCCCGCATCCACGAGGCGATCCGGGCTGACCAGCAGCGGCTCGCCCGCGAACGCGGAGTACGAGGCGTACGGCGAGTTACCGGCTCCAACGGGACCCAGGGGAAGCACCTGCCATGCTCGCTGTCCGGCTTCCTCCAGGAATCGCACAAAGCGGTGTGCCTCGGGTCCGAAGTCCCCGACACCGTGGGGTCCGGGGAGCGACGTAGGGTGCAGGAGCAGGCCGCTCGCGCGCTGGAGTTGCATCAGGGCACAAATGGTCCGGCGGGGTCGCGCATCATGAGCGCTACGTCTTCCCGTTCTACCCAGCCGTTGCGCTGATAGAATCCCCGCGTGTATGACTCGCGCGCGCGACGGTTGAACAACATCAGGCGAGTGCACCCGCGTTCCCGTGCCTCGTCTTCGATTGCAGCCAGCAAGCCGCTGCCGATTCCCACGGATCGGTGCGCCTCCAGAATGAACAGCTCGGAAAGGTAACCTTCCGGTCCGATCAGCAGATTCGCGAACCAGTGGACCGCCGCATACCCGACCACCCGTCCGTCCACCGTGGCGACGAGCATCGTCGGGCTCTCATCACCTTCGAACGCTTCAAGGCCTCGCCGCACACGCGCTTCGGATCGTTCCGGCTCCTCTCGGTTCACGTGGTCGAACCAGCCCACGTCACGCAGGATCGCCGCTATAGCCGCCGCGTCGCCGGGACGTGCCAGACGGATGCTCCGCTCACCCTGAAGGGCTCCGTGGTCCGGTTGTCCTGTCATCGATGGCTCCTTCTAGCTGGGCGCCGAACCGGAGGGCATCCACACCGCATACAAGCGTTTCGCACGACTCCTGGACAAGGCACGGTCAGCACTGGGCGGATGTACACCGACGCTAGCGTGGCCGGCCACTTATGCGGTAGACAGTGCCCTCCTGCAGGTCCGTGAGATAGAGTTCTCCCGCCTGGTCCTCGCCAAACGAGCTGATGCTTCGACCCGTCGAGATCGCCTCGGTCGTTACCCATCGGCCGGCGGCGTTGCGGTGCAGGGTGAAGAGAATTCCGGACACGTAATCCCCGAAGAGATACGCGCCACGAAGTGCCGGGGAGCGCTCGCCCCGGTAGACGTAGCCGCCGGTGATCGACTGGCCGACATTGTGGCTGTACTCCGCGACGGGCGGGGTGAGCCCCTCCCGGTTGCACTCCTCGGCTTCGTAGCAGTGGTTGCCCTCGGTGATCGGCCAGCCATAGTTGTGGCCACCCTTGGCATCCGCGGCCTGGAAGTACACATACTCCCACGCGTTCTGCCCCACATCGGCGATGTACAGGTCGCCGGTCTCGCGGTCGAAACTGAAGCGCCACGGATTGCGAAGGCCCGTCGCCCAGATCTCGGGGCGGGTGCCCTCCTGGTCGACGAAGGGGTTATCTTGGGGTACGCTGTACGGGCGGTCCCCACCAGCATTCACGTCAATGCGGAGGATCTTCGCCAGGAAGGTGTTGTTGTTCTGGCCGTTTCCGTAGGTGTCGCCAGCACCACCGCCGTCGCCGAAGGCGATATAGAGGTAGCCATCGGGGCCGAACGCCAGCATCCCGCCGTTGTGGTTCTCCGCCGGATCCTCCTGCGTAAGCACGATCTGCTCGGTGGCGATGTCGCCCTCGCGGCGGTCTCCGGTGGCGGTGTAGCGCGCGACGGTGTTGTTGCCGTCTTGGTCCGTGTAATTCACGTAGAAGTAACCGTTCTCCCGGAATCGCGGGTGGAACGCGAGGCCGAGCAGTCCCTGCTCGCTGCCCTCGGAAAGCACCTTCTCGGTCATGTCGAAGAAGAGGTCACCACCGGGGATGGTGCGAATCGTGCCGCCCTTCTCGACCGCGAAGATACGCCCGCTGCCGTCACCGGCATGGGTGACGAAAAGCGGCTGATTGAGCTCGCCGGCGAATCGTTCCAGGCGAAGCGTGACGCGCTTGGGGTCGAAGCGCGTGGCAGCGCGGGCGGGCGGTGCGGTGGCGACGGCCGTCTGCGGCACGCCGGTCCGCACTGCTTCTCCCGTCTCGCTTCGGCCACGACCGGTGGTTGCAACGACGGCCTCCTCGACCGGCTCCGTCGCCTGGGGCGCCGAGCCCGGTGATTCGGTAGCGCCAACCGCAACGGTGGACTCCACAGGGAGTGCCGTAGGCTCCTGCCCGCCGCACCCAGCGGTCAACAAGGCCATACAGAAACCGAGTATCCCGGCACGCAAGCCGGCCGATTGGAGCTTCATGTTCGCGGCGTCCCCTTCTCCTGGTCTGTAAACCGCCACCTGCTGCGGACCACACAGAACGTGAGGAATACCCGCGGGACCCCTGGGATGGGGCTCCTGGTCCCAGTATACACCGCTGGCTTGCGACTCAGCCCCGACCGGGAGATCGGGCGTGCGGTCGTGGGTGTCTTCCGACAACGCAGGCATGGCGACCTGACCCTACAGTGTAAGCGGCTCGCTTACGCACCGCTGCGGCATGCACTCGGTCTCCACCATTACGCTCGCGCCGATCTCGGCGCTAGGCCACCTGCGCCCCGTCGACCGTCTCTGCCGCCCCTGTCGACCGCATCCCCTTTGGTGTGGGTGACGGTCATCTTGGCCCTGATCGTCATCCTGCGGAGGGAACCACAGCACACCGGAAGGCAGAGTGATCGCATCCGCATGGGGCCGTAGCAAGCGCGATAGGTGTGGCGGCACGAGCAAGCCCCCTCGGGTTAGATGCTCCCGCGTAACCTCGCTCGCCTTCAAGACGCCCGACGCTTCCTCTCCGATAATTGCTAGGTCGAAGGCCGAACTTCGGTAGACGGCATCGGCGACGCCGAGCAGAACGGTGTCCACCCCGGTCAGCCACGGGTTCTCCTCGCGCAGCAGGGGATAGCGCACCGGGAACGCTAGTCTGAGCATCCCGGTGGGGATGCATATATCCAACCAATCGGAACCCTCCCGGCCACTTAGCGTCTCGCGGATGGTGAGGGTCATGCAGCCGACTGAGATTCGCTCGGTGACCCGCAGCACCCCGTAGCGACTATTCAATCCGTCGGGTTCGAGCGAGTCCGACTCGGGTTCTGGCTGCTCGGGTCCATAGGGGGCGGGCCGAGAACCGGATAGGTAGGGGCTCGCCCAGGCGGCGCGGATCCCTGCGAGTAAGCGGCGGTCATCTCCTACCGGGTGGTACTCGATAGCCAGCTCGTAGAACGAGCCGAGCCAGTTCTCCGGGTATATGTAGTCGCTGTGCCTCATAACATCCCCGGCGCGATCGGTTCTACACGTGCGTGATCATCGTCTGCGCCGTGATCTACCTCATCATCGCCTTTTACCTGTTGGACATCCTCATCATGAGGGGCATGTGGAAAAAAGAGGGATCGTGGATTAGCGCACCTGACTACCGCTCCCGACGAGCCGCCAGCCCGGAGACCTGCATCTAGAGGCGATCAAGTGCGTGCTTGTAGTTGTCGGTCAACTCCCGCCTCTCCGCCTCAGAGCGCCTCGGCACCAGCGTGGCGTCCAGCGGATTCTCTTCCACCACTCTGACGGCGGAGTCGCCACCGTGTAGTTATGTCGATGTTATGGGCGCTGCTGCAGCTGTCTGCTTCTACCCTTCCCACAAGTCGAGACGTCCAGTGCTGCACAAGTAGATAGCAATCGATCCCTGTAGTTCACGACTCACGCACCACCGGTCACGCTCCGATGACTCTGCGCATGCGCTGGCGCAATAGCCTGCCACATACATGTGGAACCTTTTAGCGCATCCCGCGTTACTACTAGCAGCGGTGGTTTGAGTGAGGAGGCGGTGCCTATCGGAACAGCCGGTCCAGTGTATCAGTGCACACACGTTTCGGACATGTGGCCCGCGAGGGTCGGAAGGGATAACACCCGTGACACGCAACGCAACGCACTCTCGACTCGGTCTTATCTTCAGGATGCTCGTGGTATTAGCCGTCGCGGCGGCCATGCTCGGGCTCGTTGCGAGCAGCGCTAGCGCCGCCGAGGGCTCAACTCGCCCGATACGAGAGTCGGGCACGAGCGAGTCGTTCGATGCCTTCTCGACCGAGTGCACGCAGGAGCAGGGGCGCACCGTCTGCACCGACACATTCGTGTACGCGAGTACGTTCACCAACGAGCAGGGCATCGAGTCCACCTTCGTCTGCGTGGACACCTATTCCTACTCCGTGTCCCCATCGGGCCGCTACAGTACCGTCGGCTCGGAGTCCGGCTGCACGGAGGTGGCGGGCGATGCAGTCACCGTCTCGGGCGACCTTTCCACGGCCACCCTCGCACCCACGGACGTGGAGCTGTCCAGTTGCAACCGGAGGACCTGTACCGTCAGCCGCACCGTCACGGTCTCCGGCACGCTCACCGGCACCGGCACGGTGAACACTTCTAGCGGCCGCGGCACGGAGAAGTTCGACGGCTGCACCGTCCGGTACTCGTACAGTTCCGCCAGCCGCCAGGGCAAGGGGACGATAACGCTCGACGGCGAGTCGATGGACGCCACGGGCGGCTTCGGCTCCACGACGTACAAGGTCACCTACAGCAACTGCAGCTTCGAGGAGTAGCGGTCGGACTTGACGCTCGGGCGACGGTTCGGTGATGTTGGAGGGGACGCGGGACATTGCATCCTGTGTCCCCTCCAACATGCCGGGCTCACCGAAGCGAGTGTGTTTGTCTTTCTTTTCCCTGATGCCGACACACATCATCGCTCGCGCTCGAGCTCGAAGTCGAGCACGGCGGTGTAGCCACCGCGGTACAGCACCCGCTTGCTGACGGGCTTGTAGCCCTGAGCACTGGCGGTGATGGTGTACCAGCCGGGGTGGATGACGCCGGGCACGAGGTACCTGCCGTCCTCGCCCGTCGGTACCCAACCCTCGGCCGTCATCGGGGTCGCTGCCCCCTCAGGCTCCGGCAGGACACCGGCGCCCGCTATCCCGCCGCCCTCTTTGTCGGTGATGCAGCCCAGCGCCTCCATGGGGCCGGGGACGTATGTCGCCGGGCTCTGGCGCACCTCCTCGCCGCGGATATCCCGCTGGCAGGGGAAGTGGAAGGGCAACTCCCTGAGATCCTCGGACAGCGCGGGTCCCGCGTTCTCGACCCCGCACGCAGAGAGCAGCACCGCCAGCACGACGATCGATACGGGTAGCCCCAGCCCCATACGCCCCTCCTCCCTCGATGCGATCCCAAGTATACAACGCCGTCACTGCACCAGAGTCCCGAGATTGATCCTTGTGAACGGAGAAGTTCCAGGACCCGTCGATGCCCCTCCTTATCCCTGCTCGTATTGGGCCATGAGAGCGACCCGCCCGCCGATCGCCATGCCCGTGCTGCTGTTGTTGGGCGGGTCCTTGTGCCTGCTGCTCTGGCTCCTGTTCTCCTTGACGCTGCCCGATACCGGCGTCTCCGGCGATGAGAGACCCCGGACGGCCGGGGAGGCGGTGCGCAGGGCGGTATGCGCGCCCCCAGGCCGCGACCCCGGAGACGAAGCAGCGGAGTTCCACGAGCGCGAGGCGTGGCCGCGGGCGTCCGGGTCGGTGGTACTCTTCGACGCTCGGTGCGCTGCGGGCGGCGGACGCCCTGGCCCGATGTTCGCAGGCGTCGCCACCGCGCAGCTACTCCCCGACCGGAGCTTGGAGGTCCTGGGCGTGACGGTCTGGGAGGACCACGCCATCCCCTCCAGCGCCGAGACAGGGGCAGGGTATGGGGCACCAGCTGAACCATCCGACTTCATCGCCTACGACGGGTACGGGGTGATGGAAGAGGGCGACGGGTTCGCGAGCGGTCGGGTGATCGCGCACGACCGGGTCGATGCGGTGGAGGCGGTGCTCGGGGACGGGCGGACGCTGCGCGGCGGGGTGGAGCGGGGGGTATGGGTGCTGCTTGCCGGGGGAAGCGGCCAGATGCGGGAGGTACGCGCGATCGGCGCCGACGGCCGGGTGCTGCAGCGCATCAGGCTGGAACAGTAGGGTCGATACTCCCCAAGGACATCCCAATAGACCGGGTTACGTCCTGCACACGAACCGGCGAGGCTTCAGCACGGACGCCGCACTGAGTCCCGGCGCTAGGCCACATGCGCCCCGGAGACCGTCTCCGCCGCCCGTGTCAGACGCTCCAGCGTGCGCTCATGGCCGAGCACCCGCATCGTCTCGAACAGGCCCGGAGCAACCGTCTTGCCGGTTAGCGCAACACGCAGTGGAGCGAACAGCACGCCGACCTTGAGGTCGAGCTGCTCGGCAAGCTCGCGCATCCGGCTTTCCATCATCGCTTCGTCCCACTCGTCGAGTGCTTCCAGCCGCTTTCGCGCCGTCTGGATCGCGTGATGCGCCCCCTCAGGCGTCAGCTTCTTCCCGACCACCAGTTCGGCCGAGGGCTCTGGCTCGCGGAAGAAGAAGTCCGTGAGCTCGACGACCTCCGGCAGCAGCTTGACTCGATCCTTGACCAGTGCGATCACATCTTCGAGGTAATCGCGCGACTCCTCACCCGAGAGCAGTCCGGCGCGATCCAGGTAGGGCACACACCGATCAGTCACATCGGAGAGGGTCAGGATATGGTTTATGTAGTGACCGTTCATCCACTCCAGCTTCGTCCGGTCGAAGATCGCGGGGGTCGGGTGAAGCTTGTCCACATCGAACATCGCCACCAGCTCCTCACGGCTGTAGATCTCCCGGTCGGCACTGTACGCCGCGCCCAGGAGCGCCAGGAAATTGAACAGGGCCTCGGGCACGAAACCCATCTCCCGGAACTCCAGCACCGCTGTCGCCCCGTGCCGCTTCCCCAACCGCTTGCGGTCCGGTGCGAGGATCTCGCTTCCGTGCACATACTCCGGCTGCTGCCAGTCGAGCGCCTGATGGAGCAGGGTGTCGCGCGCGCCGGTGCTGATATACTCAGGCCCACGTACCACATGGCTGATCTGCATGAGGTGGTCGTCGATCACCACCGCAAAGTGATAAGTCGGGAACCCATCGCTCTTCAACATCACGAAGTCCTGCACGGTCTCGTGCCTGTACGTGAGCACGCCGCGCAGCGCATCGGTCAGGTGGGTCTCCCCCTCCAGCGGCACGGCGAAGCGGATCACGCTCGGCTCGCCCGATGCCTCCTTCTCGACCCGCTCCTCCGCGCCCATGAAGCGGCAGTGCCGGTCGTACCCGGTTGGCTGGCGGTTGCTCTCCTGCTCCGCACGCAGTGCCGCGAGCCGTTCCGCGGTGCAGTAGCACCGATACGCCTTGCCCTCCACGACGAGCCGCTCGGCGTGCTCAATATAGATCTCCTTGCGCTCCGACTGCACGTACGGACCGAACGGACCGCCGATCTCCGGCCCCTCATCCCAGTCCAGACCGATCCACCGCAGCGTATCCATCATCACCTCGACGGATCCGGGCACCAGACGGGCACGGTCGGTGTCCTCGACGCGCAGCACGAACTGGCCACCATGGTGGCGTGCGAGCAGCCAGTCGAAGATAGCGGTGCGCACATTCCCGATGTGCAACAGCCCGGTCGGGCTCGGGGCCATGCGCGTGCGAACGGGGGAGCGGGCATCAGCCAACGTACACCTTCCAGCGGAGACATGCGTGATCGGGCGGGATGTCGCGTGCGACCGCCAATTATAGCCATCCGGCTCGTACAGGCTCAACCGGCCCGCGGTGCGAGGAGTTGTGCGTGGCACCAGCGGTGCGGGCGAGGTCAAGCGGGCCAAACCCGCGCACTGGCTACACTACCTCGACCCGTGACGGCAGAGATCGTGTGCCGATTGCCATCCGCCGAGAGTGGAGGAGAGGAACCCGCACCGGGATGAGGTAGGTACCCGGTGCGGGTCGGAGAGAAAGAACAAGCCGCAGCCTAGGACTAACCGCGACTCTGGAACGCACTATACCAGCGCCAGATGCGTATGGGGGTGCACAAACCTCAATCTTTGGTTAACGTTTTCCCGGCCGGTCCCACCTGACAAGACCACCGGCTGATGCTCGATCATGGTATACTCCGCTCCCATACCGGCAGGAGGTGCGCGATGACAAGTCGGCGATCACTCCCTCGATTTCGGGTCGACGAGACGGTGCGTATCCGCACCGATCTTACAGACACGGAGTTTGAAGGGGAGCACGGTATTATCTGCGGGTGCTCACAGGACCACCTCGGTGGCTACGCCTACGCGGTGTGCAACCCTATCTCGGGTATGTGTTGCGTCTTCACGGAGTCGGAGCTGGTGCCCGAGGGGTCAGCAGTAAAGATGACCATACTGGGACAGACTTACGGTGACTCCCTGCCGACCTCCTAGTGTTTGGCAAGGGCGGCCGATGGAAGGGCATGTCCGTCCCGGGTTAGGCTACTAGGCTGCGAGGTGCTGCCCTTCCTCACCGAGCATATCCGGGGAGCGCGAGACGACGACGCTACCCGCCTGGTCATGGAGCCACAGCATCTCGCTGTCGGCGGAAACGGATACCGTCTCTCCGCAGGAGCCGCAGGACGCATGTGCCGAATCGGTATCGGCCAGTGAAAGCCCTGGCAGGGTCGCTAGAACGTCTGGATGGTCACATCGGGCCATTGAGTCTCTCCTCTTGTACACAGCGGATTTCCGCGCTGCGCCGGGATTGGCGCTTGGTTGCCGCTACGAGTTTAGAGAATACACGGCGTTGGCCGCCCCACCGGAATGAGTAGTATCGCAGGCAGCATCGAGAGACTCCGCTCGCGGCTACTGCCGGTTCTCCCACACGGGAACGGCGCTGGACGGCTTCCCACGCCGACGCGGACCGGGCCTGCGTACGGACCACAGCCTGTGGACCGATCGCCTATCT